>JAEZIE010000157.1 GCA_023416175.1 Bacillota bacterium | reverse complement strand
GCTTCCCTTATACTCCTCTTCGGTTGCAAACTGGAAGTGGGTATCCGGTGCGAAGGGCTTTTCGTTTTTTTCATGTTCCAGCAGCAATCTATATACGCCCAGGTAAAACATGCTTGCGCGCTGGCGCTCTGTTGAAAGTACCGCAACATCTTCTGTTGGAAAGTGTTTTTTGATAAGCGTTTGGTAAATAAAAAGGAGCCAGTCCCCGGGGAAATCTTCCGGGCATAGGCGCCCCATAACGGGCACACATAGGGTTAATATATCCCTGCTGTCGTATTCCTCTTTTGAAAGCAAAAGGTTAATCCTGGTACGAAAACCGCAGTCTTTCATCAATTCCCGCAATGTTTTTTTGGAAAATTGCGCAGCGCGAAAATCAGGATGCTGCGTAAGCATATCAAGCAGCCGTCCATACAGTGCGCTTGCCTCTTTTTTATGCATATGGCACCTCCCGCTAAAGATGTGGGAAGAATGCGGCCCCTATGCCGCCTTTTCTACGACCGGTTGTTTGGCCTCAAGTGAGAACTGCATCAAAAGTATGTCCATATCCGTATCGATTGCTGCGTAAATGACGGTTTTTCCCGGCTGGAAGGTGCCCGCCTCCCCGCGGGTAAGCACAGCGGCGCGGGCAATTTCCGTACCGTCCTTGTCGGTAAATACGATTTCATAGCTACCGGCAAGCGCTTTCGGGTAGGCGTTTTCGCAGACTCCCTCCATCAGGGTGCCGCCCTCGTATTCAAATACACGGACGTTGTTGAATGAGAGATACCGTTCAAAATGGTTTGTTTCGTCATAGATAAGAGCGCCCGTGGCATCCTTTCCCCAGGGCTCGTTCGTGATGCTTAAGTTTGCAGGGGAAGGCGCGGGGGTCGGCGTGGGCGCAGGCGTCGGCACGCCAACAAGCGCAGGCTGCTGCCTGACGCAGCCCGGCAACAGGAGAAGCAATGCAAAAAGGGTCAATGCAAGTTTTTTCATAGATTGTCCGAATACTCCCTTAGGAGCCGCTGTTTCAAATCATAGAGCCTGTCCGAAAGATCGACTTTGTACGTATGTGGGTTTAATAGACGTTTGTATTCTTCCCACATGGTGGCAAGCTCCTTTTTTGCGTATTCCTGTATGGCATGGACATCCGGCAGATCGTAAACAAGTTCCCCATCCACAAAAACGGGCACAAGCAGTTCCCGTGCGGTAAAATCCGTCACCACCATGGTTTTCCATGTCTGCTCCGGGTCAAACAGCCTTAGCGGTTGCTGTGTATCGATTGTTTCATCTGCAAGCGTCATTAAATCCGCAATGGCTTTGCCGTTCTTGTTTCGATAGAGGCGGTATACCTTTTTGTAGCCGGGGTTGGTCACTTTGGCCGGGTTGTCGCTGCGCTTAATTTTCGAAATCAACTTACCGTTCACCACTTCTGCGGACATTTTATAAACACCGCCCAAAGCGGGATGATCGTCGGATGTAATGAGCCGGGTTCCTACGCCCCAGACGTCGATGCACGCACCCTGCGATTTCAAATCCCGTATAACGGTTTCATCGAGGTCCCCTGAAGCATAGATCCTGGCTTTTTCAAAACCGGCTTCATCCAGCAGTTCTCTTGATTTTTTAGACAGATACGCAAGATCCCCGGAATCGAGCCGGATCCCCACCGGTTCGTACCCTTTTTCGCGCAATTCCTTAAACACGGTAATAGCGTTGGGCACGCCCGAGCGCAGCGTATCGTAGGTATCCACCAGCAGCAAACAGGTATCCGGAAATGTAGCGGCATATGCGCGGAACGAATCAAGCTCGGTCGGGAAGCTCATCACCCAGCTGTGCGCATGCGTTCCCTTGACCGGGATATCATACAACTTTCCGGTAAGCACATTGCTTGTGCTCGAACAGCCACCGATAATGGCCGCGCGCGCGCCGTATATGCCCGCGTCCGGCCCCTGCGCCCTCCTCAGACCAAACTCCAGCACAGGGTCGCCGTTTGCGGCGTATACCACCCGGCTGGCCTTGGTGGCAATAAGTGTCTGATGGTTGATGATATTCAAAAGCGCGGTTTCCAATAGCTGCGCTTCAATGATGGGCGCCTTGACGCGTACGAGCGGTTCATATGGAAAAACGACGGTTCCTTCCGGCATGGCATAAAGCTCGCCGGTAAAGCGGAACGTCCTTAAATAGGCAAAGAAAGACTCGTCAAAGAGGTTGAGCGAACGAAGATATGTGATATCGTCCTCGTCAAACCGCAGGTTTTTGATGTATTCCACAGCGGTTTCCAGCCCCGCCATGACTGCATAGGCGCTGTTGGGTCGGGTTTGGCGGAAAAACAGATCGAACACTGCGACGTTATGCCGCATGGAATGCTTGAAGTACCCATACATCATGGTGAGTTGATACAGATCGGTCATCAGGGTAAGGTTGCGCATGAAAAGTCCTCGCTTCATATAGCAATACCGCACGGCTTTCATGCGCTTGCCTGAAAGCCGTGCGATGTAGGTGCGTAATATAATATTAATCCTTGTGTTCTGAGGATTCGTCCGAAGGAACTTTTTCCTCTTCAGCCGCCTCAACGGGTTCGGATTCCTCCGCGTCCCCGTCTGAGTCTTCCTCTTCAGACGCGGTCTCCTCTTCCCCGTCGCTGTCCGCTTCTGCTTCCTTAGTAACCGCGCTTTGTGTAGAATCCTCAGCAGGGGTTTCGGGCTTCGGCCAAATCAGGTAGCCCAGCTTCTTTTCCTTAAAGTGCCGCACAACCAGAAACCCGAGCCCGGCCAAGAATAACAGGGCGCTCAAAAGTTGGGAAACGCGTACGACGCCTTCAATCAACCACAGGCTGTCCCCGCGTAGGCCTTCCACAAACATGCGTTCAAAGCTGTAAAGTATGACGTACCAGATGAACACATCGCCGTCATGTTTGGTCCGCTTGCGCAGGATGAACCAAAGAAAAGCGAACACAAGCAAGCACCAGAGCGATTCGTAGAAGAATGTGGCGAGATGGTACGGTTCCGTACAGGCGACGCCATTAAAGGTATGGAACCCGCCACTCCACGGCGTATCGATTTTTACAGACATGGGGAACCACAAAAGATCGGGATTGGTGACCGGCAGGCCGAACGCTTCCTGGTTGAAGAAGTTGCCCCAGCGGCCGATCGCTTGCGCAAGCACAAGGCCGGGCGCTATGATGTCCGCCAGCTTGAAAAAGCGCAGCTTCTTTTTGCGCGCGTATATCATCATGCCAATGAGGCCGCCGATTACCGCGCCAAATATTGCAAGCCCGCCTTCCCAGATGTAGAGCATGCGGATGGGATCGGACAGGTATTGATCCAGTTCAAAAAGCACGTAGTAGAGCCTTGCGCCAACCACGCCGCACGGGATGATGATGAGGCAAAGATCTAATACCGTATCCTCGTTCATGTGCTTGCGCTTGGCTTCGCGCATGGCAAGTAGAACAGCGATTACGATACCCAGCGCCATCAAAACGCCGTACCAGTAAATATCCCTGCCCAATATGGAAAACGCCACCCTGTCGGGATTGATCATGAGGGGTTCCTCCTGTAAAAGATTAGCAGAATAAAGTTTGTCCCATCAACGGCCGCGCCCTGAGGCTCTAGCGGCATAAAGCGCGATTGCGGCTTGTAACGATAACTGCCGCATTTTACCGTTTCTTTTACCGTGTTCTATTATACTCCATATGTCCCGCCTAGAAAAGCATGGATTACGTAAGCGTACTGATCGTCCTATCGGCGCCGGTTTTTGCGAGTCTGCCGTTCGCTGGGCGATGTTTTACCCTGCCTGTTATTCTGCTCTTGTCTTGGCGGAGGAACCAAAGCGTCCTTATGGAAGCCAATCAGATCCTCCCGGCCTGCTGAGAAAAGCGCTTCTCGCACTTTATGAAAATTCTGGGGCAGGAAGTACTGCATCAGGGCGCGCTGCAAGCCCTTCTCCTTTTGGGAGCGTGCGACATAAACAGATTGCATGGTACGCGGATCCAGCCCTGTATAGTACATACAGGTGGAAAGTGTGCCGGGGGTCGGGTAAAAATCCTGCACCTGCTCAGGCCGCTGCCCGCTCTTTTTTAGATATTGCGCCAGTTCTATGGCCGCATGGATGTCACTGCCCGGATGGGAGGAAATGAAATATGGCACGATATACTGTTCCAGCCCAAGAGAACGGTTGACCTCGCCGTAGCGCTGCACAAAGCGGTCATACAGTCCGTGAGCGGGCTTATTCATATAGTAGAGCACACGCTCGTTTACGTGTTCGGGGGCGACCTTCAATTGCCCGCTGACGTGGTGTTTTACAAGTTCACGCAAAAATGTTTTGTCTTTATCGTACATCACATAATCATAGCGGATGCCGGAGCGGACAAACACCTTTTTGACATTGGGCAGGCTTCGTATTTTTTTAAGTAACGCAAGGTAATCGCTGTGATCCACCGCGAGGTTGCCGCATCTTTGAAAGCCGATGCACTGTTTATCCGCACACGCGCCGCTTTTTTGCTGCTTCGGGCAGGCGATTTGCCTGAAATTAGCGGTTGGGCCGCCGACATCGTGGATATACCCTTTGAAGCCCTGCATTTGTGTGAGTTTCTTCGCTTCCTCCAGCAAGGACGTGTGGCTGCGGGACTGCACCACCCGCCCCTGATGGAATGTGAGTGCGCAGAATGAGCACGCGCCAAAGCAGCCCCGGCAGGAAGTCAGGGAAAACTCCACCTCGTCAAGCGCGGGTATTTTTTCTTTATAGCTTGGATGAGGCTTTCTGGTATATGGCAGCCCATAAACGGCGTCAAGCTCCTGTTCAGAAAGCGGCATGGCGGGCGGGTTGGCCACAAGATATGCCTTTTCATGCTCCTGCACGAGCCGTTTACCCCGCATGGCGTCCTGCTCCCGGTATTGTCGCATAAACGCACGTGCATAAGCGTCTTTCTTAGTGGCAACCTCGGAATACGATTCAATCAACTCATAATCGTATATCGCATCCAGCGCAGTTTTCATGAAGCAGGTGCCTGCCACATAGGTAATATCGCCGATAGCGAGGCCAGAAGAAAGTGCATCCGCCACCTCCAGCATGGCGCGCTCCGCCATGCCGTAGAATAAAAGATCCGCGCCCGAATCCGCCAATATGGAATGCCGTACAGTGTCTTCCCAATAATCGTAATGGGCGAACCGCCTGAGGCTTGCTTCCAGGCCTCCCAACAGCACGGGTACGCCCCGGTATGCCTCCTTGCAGCGGTTTGAATAGACGATAGTGGCGCGGTCCGGCCTGAAACCGGCTTTTCCGCCGGGCGAGTACGAATCGGAGGATCGCCTGTGCTTGGTCACGGAATAGTGGTTGACCATGGAATCTAAGTTCCCAGAGGTGACAAGGAATGCAAGCCTGGGCCGTCCCAGCGTGCGAAACGCGTTTACGTCCGTCCATTTGGGCTGCGCGATGATGCCCACGCTGTAGCCGCTATTTTCTAGTATCCTCCCGATAATGGCCGCACCAAAACTCGGGTGATCCACATACGCATCGCCCGTAATCAAAACAAAATCCGGTTGTTCTATGCCCCGTGCCCTGAGTTCCTGAATGCTCATGGGCAGGGCTTGTTCTATTTTTTGCATATCCTTACTCTACCCCAAACGGTAGAAAGTCGCAACCGGGAAGCAAAAACAAAGGGCGGCATAATGCCGCCCAGGATGTCAAAAACTACTTAATGATTTAAAGGTATCGGCGCTTTCAGCGCCGACGATTATTTTTTTGCTGTGGGGAAACTGCGTGCCCCCGAATGGTACATTCGGGGATCTTACAAGGATTGATGTACAGCCTTTGGCTGCACAACCGATCCCCACCCCCCTTCCTTAAGAGCGCCCTTACCCAAGGGGCACGGGGGGCGAAGCCCTCCCGCCATTAAATAAAATAATATATCGTCGCCGCCATAGGTGGCGATACCTTAAGAAAATAAGAACATATGTGAATGCCTTTTTTGACGCTCAGGACGACATGTAAACGCCGCCCTTGTCTTGAACGAACATGATCCCGGCATTACTGAGCCTTTTCCTCCAACTCCGGTCTCTCGATGTTGTGGAGCTCCAAAAGCGCATCGCACCGTTCGAGTTCTTCTAAAAGCGCTTCCATCCGGGCGAGCAGGGTATCCCGCTCTTCCTCCAGTTCATCTAGCGTGTCGATGACCTCATCCAAAAAGAGATCCACTTCCTGAATATCGTAGCCACGAAACACTTTGGTGAACTTGGCGTTTACAATGTCGTCCGCACGCAGCAATCCCCTGACCTCCTTTGAGCCGCCCCCTTTAAAGACAAGCGGGGGTGGAATACCATCAAAAAGCGCGCCGCATGATTACGGCGCGCGCCATACTATACCTTGGGACTTGTCAAATCAGCCCATCGTCGCTAAGTTCGCCTTCGCCGTTGCCGATGATATCGTAGTTGTTGGGAGCTACTACAAATATCCCGCGCGAAATCTTGAATATAGTTCCGTTGAGCGCATATACCGCGCCCGCCATGAAATCCAATATACGCTGCGCACATTCGATTTCAAGCTCTTCCATATTCACGATGACCGGCTTGCGGCTCTTCAAATTGTCGATGATATTCTGTGTATCCTCATAGCTGATGGGGTGGTACACGATCATCTTCATTTGTACCGCCGTGGGGATGCTGACTACATTGCTTTTCCGCTTGTCGCGCGAGCCGAAGCTTACGACATTGTCCGGCTGCTCCAAGGGGCTTTCCGCATAGTAATCGTTTTGGAATTCTTCCTCAACGTCCGTCTCCTCGATACCGATATAATCGAGGAATTTGTTAAAGAACTTTGCCATTGAAACATACCTCCAAACGAATATAAATTCGTTGGCGCTTGGAGATTCTGCCGCATTTTTATATCTATTGCGGCAATGAACGGGCGTTCTATATCTATAAGCCCGCTTTCAACACTGTTTGCGGCCGTTCACCAAACAGAGCGCTGCCCAGACGGATCATCGTTGCGCCTTCCTGTATGGCTGCAGTATAATCGCCGCTCATTCCCATGGAAAGATGCTGCATCGTAACGCCCGGGATGTGTTTTGAGGCCTCCCACAGCCTGCGCATCCTGGCGAAATACGGCCTTGCTTCTTCTGCCTCTACGGCGGGCGGTACGCACATGAGGCCCATGGCCCTTAAATGGGGCATGTCCGACATGGAGTGCAAAAATTCGGAAAGATTGTGTTCATCTATTCCGCCTTTTTGCGGTTCCGCCCCGATGTTGACCTGTACAAGGATACACTGTATAACATTGCGCTGCGCGGCCTGGCGTTCCAATTCCTGCGCAAGTTGGATTCGATCCACCGATTGTACCAAGTCTACACATCCGATAATATATTTTACCTTATTTGTTTGTAATTGTCCAATAAAATGAATGTCGCATTTGCGATTTTGGAAGAATTCGAGTTTTTGTGTGAGTTCCTGCGCCCGGTTTTCCCCTACGTGAGAAATTCCGAGATCAAGCGCTGCACCGATGCGCTCGATGGGTACAAATTTGGTAACTGCAATGAACGTTACCTCTTCCATCTTTCTGCCGCAAGATGCACAGGCGGATGCAATCTGCTCCTGTATGTGTTCGTAATTGTCGCGTATGCTCAAAAAAACATCCCCTCCCCACCATCGTTTGCATTGCTACGGCTTGCGATACCGAAGCCCAGCCACAAGCTCTTCTCCGGCTGCTGCGCGAACAATTGCGCCCTCTTCATCGGCAGCAAGAACATCCACCTGCGTCCAAGCTGTTTCAGCCCCCGCAACGCGCAAAATGCCCGGCATGCCTTCCCGCATTTCGATCGCCTCTAACGGCACATAAAGCCCTGTGACATCCTTCATGATGGAGGCCTCCACCACCCGCACGCCCATCAGATCGTTCATGGGCTGGCTGAATTCCAACAGGTTCACGATCTGTTTGCCGGAGAGTATGGGGGCAAGTGCCGTACCAGTATAGGGTTGATCCGCATAGCCATTGAATACGATTGTATACGTTTCCCCCTGAGTGACCCGGAAAGGACTCTCTGCATTGGTCAGAAACGCGATATAAAAATGATCCGGATCGATCAACCGATAAAGCGGGCTTACATCCGTAGTGTTAATCTCTGAAACAACGCCGCTGCCGCGAAGCACGCCGGAAATTAAGTCCGAATTGATCATGTTGAGCTTCTTGGCGCTTAATGCCTGCTCGTAGCCATCAAAATAGAAGCTGACCACGCCTTCACCCACATCGTTAAGGATATCCCGCTTCCATGTGCTAAGGTTCACGAGCTGCTGGCTTTCCTGCTGATAGAGACCGTTGAGGGTTTCATCGGGCTGGATATCCCGCAAAAGCTCCTTGCGGCTATTTAAAAGCGCTTTTAGCTCCTGTTCCAACGTGAGCATATCAGCAACCGATTCCCCGCGGACCGCAGAACGGATGGCATTCTGCTTCTGCTGGATCTGGAGGTTGAGCGCATCCAGCTCAGGATTGACGATTCCTTTGATTGAAGTAAGTTGGTAGTTCAGAATTTCCTTTTCCACGTCCAAAAGGGACTGCATGGTTTCTTCCTGATAGCCCCATTTAAACACCTGTGCAATCTGATCTCCTGTTTGCACATGCGCACCCTCTACGACGTCGAAAAGAATCTTATCGTAGCGCTCCACCGTCACACTCGCCTCATCGCGTACCAAGACGGTCTTTGCCGAGCGCGAAAGGCGCATGGTACCCATAGTAAGCTCGCCTTCCTTGCCCCCACCTATCAAAAAGTAAATCAGTACGCCTAAGAGCACAAGTAGAAGCAGGAGCAGTACATAAAACCGTCCACGGACTCTGACCCTCTGCATGTTTCCCTCCTAAGGGCCGGGTTAAAAGCCTTCCTTTAAGAAATAACCCGGCTTTTTTGAGCGGCCAAGCTGCCTGTTGAAATTCTCTTTGTTCTTTTCCACATAGATGCGGTGGAGCGTATGCGCGTCCAACCCCGCATGGATGCACATGCTTATGAAAAAGTGCAGTACGTCCACCAGCTCTTCGGACAGGGCTTCAGGGTCAATTTCCTTGGGATTTTTCCACCACTTAAAATTGACCTCGTCGAGCACCTCCCCAAGTTCGGAAATGATGGCTAAAATATCCTTCTGCACCCACTGCTCCATGGGAATGCCAGTAAGCTCGCGGCGCGCTATGATTTCTTCATCCAATTCCTTTTGCAGCTGAAACAGTTCGTCAAGCTTGTCCAAAATCCCCCAACCTCCTTATGGTTAACTATTCGTTAGAGCGCAAGCAGATCCATAATCTCCTGCTCGCGCTTTTTGATCCTGCCAACGCAAACGGTGGCAGTATTTTCGATATCCAAAACCATAGGCAGTATGCGTTCCACATCCTCTATTGTAACATTTTCGATCCGCTCATAGGTTTCCTGCTCGTTGTAAAGCTTGTTCTGGAGCAGGGCGGTTTTTCCAAGTGCATTCATGCGGCTCGAAGTCCCTTCCTGGGAAAGCAGGTAACTGCCCTTTAATTGGTCTTTGCTGCGTTTGAATTCCTGTTCGGTGATGCCGTTTTTGATGACATTTTCCATTTCTTCCCGCATCAGACGAATCACTTCCACCGCCTGCTGCTCGCCCGTGCCCGCATAAAAGGAGAAGCTTCCGGTGCTGCGATAACAGGTGGGATAGGAGTAGATGGAGTACGCCATACCGCGCTGTTCACGGATCTTCTGGAACAGGCGGGAACTCATGCTGCCGCCCAGAACATTGCTCAACACAAAGAGCGGATACTGATCCTTTGCGTCGAGTGCCGTCCCAGGCATGGCCATGCAGATGTGGATCTGCTCAATATCCTTTTCCACCGGCTTAAAGCGCTTGCCGCCCGGCGCTTTGTTCTGCCCGAAAGGATGCGCCTCCCCTTTTTTCATGCCGGCGAATTTTTCACGGACCAGGGATAAAAGCTTGTCCTCCGTGAGATGCCCGGCGGCCGAAATCACGATGCGCTCGGGTACATACTGGCGATGCATGTAGTCAAACAGGCTTTCCCGCGTGAATGCGCGCACGCTCTGTTCGGTACCGAGTATCGGCCTTGCCAAGGGATCTTTATCATAGTAAAGCTGGGCGATGGACTCGTGCGCAAGGTCCTCGGGGCTATCCTGCGTCATTAAGATTTCTTCGCAGATGACACCCTGCTCTTTTTTAAGTTCTTCCGGATCGAAAGTGGAATTGAGGACGATATCCGAAAGAACGTCCACGGCGGTATCCAGGTTCTCATCGAGCACCTTGGCATAATAGCAAGTGCATTCCTTGGAGGTGAACGCATTGATGTTGCCGCCGATACCGTCCATCTGCGCCGCGATATCCTGCGCAGTGCGCGTCTTTGTACCCTTAAAGAGCATGTGTTCAATAAAGTGTGAAGCGCCGCCCTCGTTTTCCCGCTCAAATGCGGAGCCTGTCCCAACCCAAACGCCAATGGCGCAGGAACGGACATTTTCCATGGTTTCGCCTACCACGCGAATCCCGTTTTCCAACGTTTCCTGAATGATCATACGCGTACTTCCTTTTGTATGTGCTCGCCAAGGGTCTCTGTCACCGGCACGATGCGGAACCCCCGCTGCTCTAGCCCGCTGATGCAGGCGGGCAACGCCTTTACGGCTTCCGCCGTAGGCTGTATAAGCAATATGCTTCCATTAAAGGGCGCATCCAATGCACGCAGCAGGATATCCTCGGCTTTTCCCCTACCTGATAAGAGATCCACCGTACACAGTACATGCATAAGCCCTAGCCGGTTGGCCGCGCGCGTGGAGCTTTCGAGGCGGCGCGTGCCGGAATAGTAGAGTTTGGGCTCAACGCCCGAGACGGTTTTAATTACGTCAACGGAGCGCGCGATATCTTCCGCAACTTCGTCCGGGTCTCCGTCCCGCATGGGCAGTTGGCCCATTGTGCCAATCTCGTGGCCGTCCTGCGCGATTTGGACAAGCAGTTCCTTATTTTCCAGTGCCCATTCACCGCTGACCAAAAACGTGATTTTTATGCCCCGTTCCTTCAATACTTTTAAAAGCTCGGGCATTGCTGCCGCATTCCAGCTGACCGCGCATTCCAAACCGATTACGCCCTTTTGATACCCCCTGTAAACGGGGCTGTTGTACAGCTCGCTCATGGCCGACTGCGCCACGGGCGTTGTGGTCGCAATATAGAGCGCGATCATCAGCGCAGTAAGCAGGATGTTGACGATCGTCCTGCCTTTTCCGTATAACCACCGCATCGCTTTTTCCTCCTTTGGGCGCTGTTACAGTATATGCTGCAACCATAAGGAGGATGTCACAACACGCCGCAAACGACAAAGGGGCAGGGCCAGGCTGCCCCGCCCCTTTGTTTCTTATTTGGTTCTGATCTGATACAACGCTATTACTCCTGGTCTTCAGGCAGGAGGCCCTTGCGGGTGAGGTTGATTTTGCCCTGCTTGTCGATCTCCACGACGCGTACGAGTATTTCATCCCCGATGTTTACAACATCTTCCACCTTCTCCACGCGGCGGTTCGCAAGCTTGGAGATATGGACAAGGCCGTCCTTGCCGGGGGTCAGGTTGACAAACGCGCCAAACGGCATGATACGCTCAACCTTGCCTAAGAATACGTCCCCCACCTCAATATCCTTGACGATGCCCATGATGATGCGCTTGGCTTCATCCGCGGCGTCCGCATCCGGGGATGCGATAAACACGCGGCCGTCGTCCTCGATATCGATCTTCACGCCGGTATCGGCGATGATCTTGTTGATGGTCTTGCCGCCCGAGCCGATGACGTCGCGGATTTTATCGGGATTGAGGGAGAAGGAAAGAATACGCCGCGCAAAGCGGGAAAGTTCTGTACGGGGTTCGGGCAGGGTTTCAAGCATTTTGCCCAATATGAACAGGCGGCCAACGCGGGCCTGTTCGAGCGCACGGGTGAGTATTTCCTCGCTGATGCCTTTGATCTTGATATCCATCTGGATGGCGGTGATGCCGTCCCTTGTGC
>JAEZIE010000032.1 GCA_023416175.1 Bacillota bacterium | reverse complement strand
AACAATCGTATCTTCCCGAAAGCTCTTGGACGGCGCTGACCGCATGGAGCAGGACCGTTTGCGCCCCGCGCTTGCCAGTAATGCGGAGCCCTTCCTCCCGTATGGCATTTGCTGCCGTCTCCCTGCGACAGACAAGCGTCACATCTCCACCCGCCATAGCCATGTAGGCGGCAGTCACAGCGCCGATCGCCCCCGCGCCGATGATTACGATACGCATCCTGCCCCTCCTGTCAGAACAACCGCAGCAGCTCGCCAACGCCCAAGCCAAGGTAATTGCCGATGGCCAGGCCCAGTATGCCGCAAAGTATACCGGGTAGTATAATTTCATCGTTGTGAAGGGCATTCGCGACCGGAATGATGAACGGAGGCCCGAATATTCCTGCGGTCGAGGTGATCAGCATGGTGTGGGAATCGGTCTTCCCTAGCTTTGCGAGTATGATGTGGAGCAATACTGTGCCAAACTGCACCAGCAGCACCATGATGAGCAATGTGAGTGCTGCGCCTATGGCAGTAATGTCAAAGCTCAGGCCCATCACCACCGAAAACATCAGCAGGAAGTATTGGCCCGAACTATAGGACCCATGGGCGTTGCGTACCCTGGGAACAAAAGAGAGCGCAATGCCCAGCGTCGTTACCGTCAGCATGATGACCGCGGTATATTCGCTTAGCTTCGCTAACCCCGTGTTGCCATAGCGGCTGGGTAGAAGCAAGCAGATCCCCGCCGCCACCACAAAGCATAAAAGTGCAAGCAGCACCAGCGCCATACGGTCCAAGAACGCCCTGAGCGGCGTAATTTTTTGCTTTTTGCCGCTAAACTCCTTGGCGTAACGCATCGCCTCGTCCTTATTCACATTCACGCCAATGTAGTTGTACTCCGGCAAGAAACTTTTTAACAGGCGAGGCAGCACGGAAAGCAACAGGAAGAAGTAAATGCCCCCGGCAATCATATCCGCCGTCTGCACAAGCATGATCTGCTCGGCAGGGGAATTCATGGCGTTGCCTACTGCGATCATGTTGGGCGTGCCGCCCACATAGACCCCAACCAGCATGCCACTTACACTTTCCACTTGTGGCACCGCTGCGCGGAACAAAAAGAACCCCGCGATCGCGATGACGATCGACGCGACAACGTTCATGCCATAGGAAACCAGCATGGGCCTCGCTAGCTTTTTAAGCGCCGGAAGGTTGGCCGAAAACAGGATGAGCGGCATGCCCACACAGACGAGAACTGAGGAGAAATCCGAAGCTAAGCTAAGATCCGCCCCTAGAGGCCGGAAAACAAAGCTCAATAAAAGCCCCGCGGCATAGCACAGAAACACGGGGCCAAATGTGCCAAACACTTTCACTTTCTCAGTAAGAACGACAATGAGCCGCGGCAGGAACAGAATAACAAGAAACATGAGGGCGGTGATAAACATATGCGGCCTCACTTTATAAGGCCGTGTACGAGAAACGTCTTACCAGCGCCCCACAGTTGTTCCAGTACAGGCCAAATTTAATTACTGGTATTGTATCATGCGCCTACATACATGCCAACCCGTGAAGAGGCGCCGCAGTAGTAATCGGTTTTAATTTTACAAAAACATGATAAACCTTTTCTGGCGAGCGGTATGAAAACTGTTGAGAGGACAAAAAAAGGACGGCGTCCCCGCGCCGTCCCTTTTTGTATATGCTTTACAGCCCCAACCGGAATGCCGCGGCGTTCCAGCGTAGCGCGTCTTTAAACGCGGGGATGGTCGTATTTTTATCGATTACGACGCTTTCCACGCCCATGCCTGCCGCCCAATCCACAAGCTGTTCTACCGACAGATCATAGGTAAACGCCGTATGGTGCGCGCCGCCAGCCAGTATCCAGGCTTCGGCCCCCACGCTCAAGTCCGGTTCGGGCCGCCAGAAGGCACTGGCCACCGGGAGTTTGGGCATGCGTTGCGGCAGAGGCAGCACCTCTACCGCGTTGATGATGAGCCGGAAGCGTTCGCCCAAATCCACCAGGGATGCCGCAACGCCCTTACCGGGTTTGGCGGTAAACACCAGGCGGGCCGGGTCCTCGCGCTGCCCCATCGTAAGCGGATTGACGCGGATGACGGGCTGTTCTGCGGCGATGCTCGGGCAGATTTCGAGCATGTGCGCCTGCAGGATGCCTTCCTCGCCGGGCATGAGATGATACGTATAATCTTCCATGAAGGAAGCGCCCTTCTTCTCGTGCTTATGTTCTGTCATCTGCTTAAACAGCCGCACCAGCGCCGCCGTCTTCCAATCGCCTTCCGCACCAAAGCCATAACCCTTTTGCATCAGGCGCTGGATAGCGAGGCCGGGCAACTGTTTTAATCCGCCGAGCATTTCAAAATTGGTCACGATGGCATGATAGTTCTTCTCCTTTAAGAAGCGCTCAAAGCCAAGCTCGATCTGTGCCTGCACAGCGACATGCGCGTGGAACTCCTCCTCCGGCCGGGCTTCCATAAATACGCCGTAGTCCTGGTAGTATTCATCCAGCAGCGCGCTCACTTCATTCTGCGGCACGGCGCTGACATACTCCGCGATGTCGGTGATGTTATAGGCATCCACCGCCCATCCGAATTTTAGCTGCGCCTCGACCTTGTCGCCCTCGGTTACGGCAACGTTTCGCATATTGTCCCCCACGCGTACGGCGCGCAGGTTTCTGCTTTCGATGAGCCCGATGGCCGTCACCATCCAATCCGCAATGCGGCCCAATACAGCCTCATTGCGCCAATGTCCCACCACCACCTTGCGTTCGAGTCCCATGCGGGTGACGATATGCCCGTACTCCCGGTCCCCGTGGGCAGACTGGTTGGTGTTCATGAAGTCCATGTCGATGCTTTCATACGGGATGGCTTCATTGAACTGCGTATGCAGGTGCAACAGCGGCTTACGCAACAGTTGCAGCCCATGAATCCAGCTCTTGGCGGGGGAGAAGGTGTGCATCCAGGTGATGACGCCCGCGCAGTTTGTGTCCCTGTTCGCATCCTCAAACAGACGGCTGATGCCTGCGCTGTCCAGCAGCGTGGGCAGACAGACCACCTCAAACGGAAGTTTTTTGGAAGCGTTGAGCCCTGCTACGATAGCGCGGGAGTGCTCCGCCACCTCAACGAGCGTCGCTTCCCCGTAAAGCGACTGCGAGCCGGTACAAAACCAAAACCGATACCCCGTGTGTTCCTGCATAGTGCCCTCCTTTTACTTTTGCCTTTCTTTTCGTCTCGCCAACAGGTTCTGCAGCAATGAAAATGCAAGCAGCGCAGCAATGATTATCTTTGACCACCAGGAAAAGATCGTTCCCTGGAAAGACACAACTGTTACAATCGTCGCCTAAGCGCCAAACAGCCTGGTCTGTTTCACACTCAGACCCATCAGCCTTGCGGACTGCCCGTTGCCGCCCACTATCGGTAATGAGAAGATCAGGCTGTTTTCGCTAAATAAGCGGTACGCAAGCTCTCCGCCCGCAGTTTCCCTTGCAGAATTCGAATCCGCATTCCTGCCAATCGATGGTGCTTTATGCCCTCCCGAACGATGGATTCGTCTTCCACAAGAAACGCTTTGAACATGAGCGGCTCCTTTTCCGGCGCACTGGTGCGGCTCAGAAAAGCAAAAAACAAAGAACAGAATCATAAAACAAGACAGGTCTTACTTAAGATTATAACGCGTTTACATTAACGATACAACTGCCTATTTTGGGCGCTTTTTGCGGTGCCGATGGAGCCTCTGGAAAAACAAAAAGGCGGGGGGGGGGTCAAGGCCCCCCCCCAGA
>JAEZIE010000020.1 GCA_023416175.1 Bacillota bacterium | reverse complement strand
GGAGCAGTATGAGCAAGGTCTATATATTTGGCCATAGGAACCCCGACAGCGATACGATCTGCGCCTCCCTTGCCTACGCAAGGCTCAAGCAAGCACAGGGAGTAGATGCCGTTCCCGCTAAGCTGGGTCCGCTCAACAACGAAACGAAATTTATTCTTCAGTACTTTCACGTGGAGGAACCGGAAACGCTTGATACCATTCGCACGCAGGTGAGCGACCTCTTGATCGACGAGGCCGTATGCGTCTCCCCCTCCGCCTCCGTACGAACCGCTTGGGAGTTGATGCAAAAGCACCAGCGCAAGACACTTGCCGTTGTGGATGAAAACAGGCGGTTATTGGGTTTGGCCACGCTTTCGGACATCACGCGCAACTTTATGGAGACGGTCAATGATACGTTGCTTTCCGCGAGCGGCGCAACATACGAAAACATCGTGGAAACGCTTCAAGCTACGCTGGTATTGGGCGAACCTTCCACCCGCTTAAGAACCGGCCGCCTTATCATTGCAGCGCAGGAACACACCATGGTACGCTCGTACCTTTGCTCCGGCGACATCGTAATCGCCAATATTCCGGAAAACATACGGGAGGCCGCTTTGGGCGGCGCCCAGCTTATCGTATGCACCTGCGGGCTTTTGCCCGCGGACGCGGACATCGCCTATGCGAAGGATTGCGGGTGCGATATTATGGTGACCGCGCACGATACGTTTATCGCTGCCATGCGTGTAAGGCAGAGCATACCCGTTTCGTTTGTCATGTCCAGGGACCGCCTTGTGACGGTACGGCAGGATGAATTTAAGGACGACGTGAAGGAGCGCATGACCAAGACCCGTTACCGCAACTACCCCGTACTGGATGGGGAAGACCGCGTCATCGGCATGATCTCCCGCTACCACCTGCTTTCCAAAAACCGCAAGCAAGCCATACTGGTGGACCATAACGAACGCAGCCAGACCGCCCCGGGCATTGAGGAGGCGGAAATATTGGAGATCATCGACCACCACCGCTTGGGGGACATTGAGACCAACAACCCCATCCTGATGAAAAACGAGCCGGTGGGGAGCACCGCGACAATCATCGCCTCCCTGTATAAAGCGAGCGGCGTTCCGATCAAGCAGGATACCGCAGGGCTTCTGCTTTCCGCCATCCTATCCGATACGCTTCACTTCAATTCCCCGACGTGCACCCCGCAGGATATTGAGACTGCGCAACAGCTTGCGCCCATTGCGGATGTGATAGTTGACGATCTTGCAAAGAAAATCATTAACGCCGGGTCCAATCTCAGGGGCAAAAAACCGGATGAAATTATCACCGGGGATCTTAAGGAGTTTAAGGTCTCAAAGTACCGCATCGGCATCGCGCAGGTGTATTCCATCGAGTCCGAAAGCCTGAATGACCTGATGCCGGAGCTGACCGAGCGTATGGAATACCACTGCAGCAAGAACGCCCTTAACCTTCTCGTTCTGCTGGTGACCAACCTGCACCTTGGAGGCTCGCTTGCTCTGCTTGCAGGCGAACGCAAGGATATCTTCTATAAGGCGTATTCGATCGAGCAGACGGAGGCGGCTGTGTTTCTGCCGGGCGTTCTGTCCCGCAAAAAACAGGTAGTGCCACTCATTATGTCGCTTGAAGAAGAACTTTAATAAATTTTAAAAAACCGTGCCGGTGGACTGCAACCACCGGCACGGTTTTTTCATCTATATAGAAATACTGGTTTATGTTTCCATTCAAACCTTAGCTTAGAAACCTTCCAACGTCTTCCCCTCACGCAGGCGGCAGGCCATCTCCCGGCCCGTGGGCGTTGCTGCAAGCCCGCCCAGAGCGGTTTCCCTTAGCTCCGGCCGCATCACAGCGCCCACCGCCCGCATCGCGTCCACTACCTCATCAAACGGAATGTGGGAAATTACGCCTGCAAGCGCGAGATCCGCGCTCAAAAGCGCGTTGACCGCACCGATCGCGTTGCGCTTGATGCAAGGGCACTCGACCAACCCACCCACAGGGTCGCACACAAGGCCCAAGACGTTTTTGAGTGAAATCGCCGCAGCGTGGAGCGCCATTTCCGGCGTGCCGCCATTGAGCTCCACGAGCGCCGCGGCAGCCATCGCCGCACCGGAGCCAGTTTCCGCCTGACAGCCGCCATCGGCGCCCGCGATGGTGGCATGGCTGGCGATCAGCATGCCGACCGCCCCCGCAGTAAACAATGCGTCTATGAGCGCCTCCGCCCCCCAGCCGCGTTTTTCTGAGAGCGCCACGAGCACGCCCGGCAATATACCGGAAGCGCCCGCTGTAGGCGCTGCGACGATGCGGCCCATGGAAGCGTTCACCTCCACGACCGCCATTGCGGCGGCGGCGGCATGCGCAGCATCCGCCCCTAAGAGGGCGCCCGGCGCGTATTGAAGAAACCGGGCCGCATCCCCGCCCGAAAGCCCGCTCAGTGAGCGGACATCTCCACGAAGCCCGCGCGTAACGGCCTCCTGCATGACCGCAAGGTTCTTTTTCATTTCCTTGCGAATGTGGGCGCGGCTAAGCTCGCTTCTATGCTCTTCCCTTAACTGCATTGCCTCCGCAATGGTAATACCCCGCTCTTTACAAACCGAAAGAAGTTCTACACCGGAGCGAAAGTCCATCATGCTTATGCCTCCTTATACAGCATAGACGGCTGTAATGCCATCCGAAAGGCCCATAATGAGATTGTGCGTTGATTCATCCACCGACTGATCGGTCTCAATGATCATATACGCGTCCGCGCCCTTCCCGTGACGGAATACGCGCATAAACGCAATGTTGATATGGTGCTGTGCTAAGACATGCGTCACTACGGCTACAACACCAGGCACATCCTGGTATTGGATGATGAGCGTGGGATAATCGCCCGTAAGCTCCACGTCCAGCCCGTTAATCTCCACAATGCGGATATTGCCGCCGCCGATGGATTCGCCCACCACCTCGGTTGTAATGCCGTTTTTCCCCTCGATGCGGATCCGCACCGTGTTCGGGTGATGCGGCGTATCTTCGCTGTAAGAAAAGGAAACGCCCACGCCTGCCTGTTCCGCCGCCTCGTATGCATTGATAATGCCCGGATCGTCGGGCTGCATGCCCAATATCCCCGCAATGAGCGCTTTGTCCGTCCCGTGGCCTGCGCCAGTTTTGGCAAAAGAACCATAGAGCGTAAACGCTACGGCGAAAATATCTCCCCCCGCAATGCGCCGGGCCGTGTTGGCAAGGCGGCACGCGCCCGCCGTATGGGAACTACTAGGCCCCGTCATTCTGGGCCCGATGATATCAAATACGCTATATTCCGCCATGACTTCCTCCTGAAATTCCTTTCCCCACTATACCGCAAATGTCCCGCCCGGACAAGCCCGGGAAGTACGGGAAAGCCTGTGATTTTCATGCTAACCCCCCCGCTTCTTTGCGTACCCTGGTTCATATGGCAACTTTTGCAGAAATGATGCAACTTTGGTCTGTATTAATTTAACAAAAAAGGGTATGATTTTTGTAGAGCATAGGCTGCACAAAAGCAAACTAATTCTAAGGAGTGGAACACGTGAAAAAGACTGCCTGCCTGGTACTGGTTCTGGTGCTCCTGTTTGCGGCCTTTGGCTGCAAGACGGCCTCCTCTGCGGACGAGCCCACCCCCGCCCCAATCACTACGCCCGCGTCCCCGTCATCGGTAGCCGCCGCAGCTCCTGCTTATACGCCGGTGCCCGCGCCCACGCCGGTCACTTTCCCTGCCAAGGGATACTGCAACGGTGAGGGCGTAAACCTGCGGGCGGAGCCTTCCACCACAGCAGATGTTCTTGACATCTTGGGGGAGAATGTGGCATTTGACGCGATGTCCCTCAAGGACGGATGGTACATGGTGCACTATGAGGGTCTGACCGCATACATCAAGGAAGACCTTGTCACGCTGGGCGAACCGCCCCGGCCGCACAATATGCGCTGGGCCAAGGTATCTGTGCCTGAGGCGCAGCTGTATAAATCCCTTTCCGAGACCGACCTTTCCGAGGTAAAGCTCAAGGAGGGCGACCTTGTGAAGGTATTGCGGGCCATGAACGGCTATCTGCATGTTGTTTACAACGCCACGCTGCAGCGCTATATGAAGGAGACAGACGTGACCTTCATTACAGCGGAGGAAGCCGCAGCGCTGACTACACCAGTCCCCGAAGGAGGAACGTTCCCCACACCCGAGGATACGCCTAAGCCTACCGCTAAGCCTACCGCCAAGCCTACCGCTAAGCCTACCGCCACTCCATAAGTACAACAGGAGAGACGCCATAATATGCGCCCCCGCAGACTCTGCGGGGGCGTATCAATATTTCTTTTCCTTCCTTACTTATTTTGACATTTTAGTCTGACTGCACTATACTGGTCATTGTACATATCCTCTAAGTAAGGAGTGGGCCTATGTTCCGGTTTGACGATACACATCTGCAATGCCCGCCTGCCTATACAAAAAGTTCTACAAACTTCTGGATCGAACCGCACTGTTCTGAACGCCTGCTTGAAGCGCACCTCGATCCGGATTTTGAAGGCGCGAGCCGAAAGCTTGCGTTTATGGAGCGTTCGGTTGCATTTATAAAAGAGCGAATTCCACCCGCCATATACCCGCAGCTCATTGATTTTGGCTGTGGTCC
>JAEZIE010000199.1 GCA_023416175.1 Bacillota bacterium | reverse complement strand
CTGCCGTTTGCCGGTGATGGAAAGCGCCACCACAAACTCCCGCGGGCCGATCTCACGAAGCATGCGCTCGCCTTCACGGCCCATGGCCTGTATGCGCTGGGCCTCGGAATACCGTTCCGGAACGGGTTCGTCCGGCGCTTCGAGCACTTCGATTTCCGCATAGCGGGTGATGCGCTTTTTGTACTCCTCCGCGGCCTCGCGCAGGTAGGGTTCCTTTAGTTTGCCAGTGCAAACGATAGCCAGACGCAAAGCTCTTTTCCTCCGGTCTATATGGGCCTAAACTGTGGAAATTCAATGAACATGTTCAGGAGCAAATACAGATTAACAAGCCCCAGCACCACATAAGTGGCAACAAGTGCCCAAGTACCCTTTTTGGGGGCGGGAATCTGTTCATTGGCCGCCTGTGCGGTGGCCTCTTGTCCCGGTTGTATCAGGACGTTAAATGGTAAGCCATCCAGCCCCTCTTTGCTGGATTCCCCTTCCGATAACTGTTTGCGGCTGGCTGCGGCGACCTTCATTCCCTTGTACCCGGCAAAGCAGGCTGCAAACCCAAGCGCAGCGTAAAAAAACAGCCCCGGCAGGATATCCGCGGTAAGCGCCGCCTCTGCGGCACCTGATGCAAGTTGACCCGCCGCAAAATGGGTGATGAGCAGCCCAAACAGGTTGTTCACGCCGTGAACCGCCATAGCAGGAAATACGGAACCTGTGAGCAAAGTGACCGTGCCAAGTATCATCGAGAGCAGAAGGTACGCCGGAAATGCATCAGGCTGGAGATGGATGAGCGTAAACAAAAGCGCGCTGTGCCAGAGCGCCTTCACCTTGCCCTGCGGCAGCCACGCATGGAGCAACGCGCCGCGGAAGAGCGTTTCCTCCGCAAACGCGGGAATAACCGCAATCAGGAATATGGAAGCAAGCAGCCGCCACCCGCCATCCGTAGGCAGCGAGGTTTGGAACATCTGGGTATTTGCGCCCACCGCTTGCCACACCAGCTGGGATAACCCATTGACGGCTGTGGCCATGAAGAACGCCCCGACGCCGATCAGGATCGCCCATGCCCATTCCCAGCCGCTCACACGCCGAAATCCAAAGGCATTCTTCCCGCCATTGCGCTCTATGAAAGTGGTAGCAGGAACGTAGATGCAGGCAAGTTCAACAACCAGCGCATGGAATGCATACAGGCGCACAAGGTCGCTCACGGCCCCAAGAACGGAGGAAAGAACCAGGCTCACGACAAACATGCCAATGCAAATGGGCAGCATCCAAATATTCATCTTGCGCGTGGTTGCAAGCGTAAGCGGTGCCGATGGCTTCATGGACCAACCTCCTCCAATTCTTAAGCGGCTACCCAGCCGCCCGATTATGCCTCCAGATGAAAAACGCCGCAGGGCCTGTCCCGATGAGACATGGCGACATGCATGCCGGTATGGATATCCTCCTGCGCAAGCGCAACTGCCACGGTTTCCATGGCAAGCCGCTCCTCGTTGTTATCCCGGCTCAAATGGCCCAGTATGGCGTTTCGTAACCCCCGCGCATACAGCCGACACAACGCGCGCCCACAATCGATATTGGAAAGGTGGCCCCGGTTGGAGAGGATACGTTGTTTGAGTGGGTAGGGATAGCTTCCCGATTTGAGCATTTCGATGTCGTGGTTGGATTCAATGAGCAGGATATCGCAATCCTCCACGGCATCGATGAGCCGCTCGTCAATATGGCCAATATCCGTCAGCACACCCGCGCAACGCTTTTCGTGCCGCAGTGTATAGCCTACGGGCTCCGCGGCGTCGTGCGGGGTGGCAAAGGGCGTGATGTTGACGTTCTTAATGTAAAAGTCTCTGCCCGTTTCAATGACGCGGGTGCAGCCCGGCGCAATCTCCCCAACGCTTCCTGGCATGGCCCCCCAGCAGGCCGCGTTCGCATATACAGGAATGCTGTATTTGCGGGATAGCACGCCGATGCCGCGGACGTGATCGATATGTTCGTGGGTGACGAGTATTGCGCTGACGGTATCCACGGGGACTCCAATGGCAGCAAGCGCCTGTTCGATGCGTGAGCCCGGCAGCCCCGCATCCACCAACAGGCGGACGCCCCCGGCTTCTATAAACGTTGCGTTGCCGGAAGATCCGGAAAACAGCGGCGAAAACAGCATGAATTTCCCTTTCGGTCGTATAGGATGCACTTATTATAACATAGAACTGAGGCGGATATGGCATAATCCGTGCATGCGCTTTGCCCATAGCACAAATATCTCACGCACATTCTATCAATCGAATAACCGCCTTAGCGGCTATTATACTTGCCGCAGGCCAACGCACCCACTTTTCAAAAACCTATCACCCACCCGAGCGGTAGATTCACAAAACCGGAAAGAAAATGCTGGAAACGCTCATGCTTTTCAGCCAAACCCAATAAGGTAGTAGAAATAGCAGAAGGAAGTGGTTTCCTTGCAGGAATACGTTGTCCAAGAAGGCGATTCGCTCTATACCATTGCGCACAAATTCGGCATAACGCCCGCGCTGATTTTGTTAACCAACCCGTTTATCACCGATCCGGCGGAATTGCACCCCGGCACCACGCTCAATATTCCTGAAAATCCCGAAAGCGCGATGCAAATCTATGTCAACGGATATGCGTTCCCGACCATCGATATGGACGTACTGCGGCGTACGCTTCCCTATCTGACGTATTTGAGCATATTCAGCTACCAAGTATTACCCACAGGAAATGTAACGCCGATCGACGATATGCCCTTGATCACAGCAGCTCGCGAAGCAAATGTAGCGCCTCTCATGGTGATTACCAACATCGGGGAGGGAGGATCGTTTTCAAGCGACCTGGCACATACCATTCTCACCGACAACGCTGTGCAGAATACCCTCTTAAACAACGTGGTAAATATACTCAAATCCAAAAACTATTACGGGCTGGATGTGGATTTTGAATACATTTTCCCGGCGGATGGGCCCGCCTATGTCCGGTTTTTACAGACAGTCGCCGCAAGATTGCATCCGCTTGGATACATTGTCTCCACGGCGCTCGCCCCCAAGATCAGCGCGGAACAGCAGGGACTCTTATATGAGGCGCATGACTATGCGGCAATCGGCGCCATAGTTGACCATGTGATTCTGATGACGTATGAATGGGGGCACACCTATGGGCCACCCATGGCGGTTGCGCCTGTCAACCAGGTGCGTCGGGTTCTGGAGTATGCCGTCACAGCCATAGAGCCAGGCAAAATCTTGATGGGCATGTCAAACTACGGATATGACTGGACGCTGCCCTATGTACAGGGGCGGGCGGCGCGTTCCATTTCCTTTGCGCAGGCGCAGGAGCTTGCACAACAACACAGCGCCCAAATTCAATTTGACCCACAGGCCCAGGCGCCGTATTTTTATTATGAGGACGAGGACGGCGTCCGGCATGTGGTGTGGTTTGATAACCGGGAAAGCCTCCGCGCCCGTTATGCACTGGTGGATGAATTTAACCTTGGCGGCGTAAGCTATTGGACGATCAACCGCTTCTCGCCAATCAGCTACGGGCTGCTTTCGGCGATGTTCCAGATCAGGAAGGTCATATAACACAAAAAGCGGCTTCGCGCCGCTTTTTGCTTTATATACTTCTTACGAGCTCTTCCATCTCTTCCCTGCTATTTGCGTTTCGCGCCCGATTGACGATCGCCGCGCGCTGTGCGCCCGGAAGCTGCGCAAAACGCCGCATGGCGTCCATATCATGGGAAAACGCCTGCATAAGCCCCTGTGGCATTTCCACTATATGCATCCCTCCGTTTCGCCCCTGTTCAAACCCAACATGGTCTTACAGCTTGTTCACGATATCGTCCAAATCGCCCGTCGTACGCGCGCCGCGCACACGGTTGAGTACGGTATCCTTTTCCGGGTCCGGAAGGCCGGAAAAGCGCTGCATGGCCTCTTTATTACGCGATAACGCCGTCAAAAATTCATCCGGTATTTCAGGCATGTGCATCACCTCGTTTTTAGTGTGCGCATATCCGACGGGAGAAATTCGAAATGATTATTTTAAAAAAGAATCATAAATGTTGGCCATGCGCTGCAGGATGGAAAGGTTATGTAAGGTGCCCTGCCCTGTTTCCAGCGAATGATCCGCATCCTCAATGAAAACCAGCTCGCATACCGCATCCGCCATAACCTGTTCGATGCAGCTTTGCGGAAACGAATCATCCCCCGTTCCCATCACGGCGATTGCCTTTGTTCCGAGCATGTAGGGAAGCGTGCGCTCCACCGGCGTTAAAAACAGATGCCGGATATCGGGATGCCCAAGCGTTGCCCCCACTCCGCCCGCGAGCACGGTGCCCAGACTTTTGCTGACAAAATAAAGTGTCCGATAGCCCTGTGCGCCCGCCGTGTGGAGCGTTTCGGCCAGCTCCGCACAAAACGGCGCAATATCCTCCGATGTAAACGGCTTGCCCGCCTTAAAAAACCCATATTCCAGGGCAAGCACGTCAAGCCCTTTGTCTCTTGCCGCCATATCCGCATAATAGAGCAGCGGCAGCTGCGCGGTATAGCCGCGGCCGGGAAACAGCACGACAAGCCCTTCCGGCCTTTGTTCGTGTTGATAAAACGCGTGGCTGACCCTGCACCCGAATATCGAATTCCGCTCCAGTGCCGTCGGTCTCATACCATATCCCTCCAATCCTTTTTCTTACAATACCCCATGTTGTTCTGCTGTGCCAGAAAAAAATGCAATAAAACAGGCAGGCCTATTTGCCTGCCCAATAAACTTTGACTAGCCGCTGTTATTGCCTGCTATTATCCCGCACAAATGGCATAAGCCTGTCCCGGAGCACCGGAACCGCCTTGAGAGGAACGGGCCTCATTTCAATCTCATCCGCCGTAAAGCACCGGGAAATATTCTCAAGGCTTTCTCGCATCAGCTGCAGCTGTTCCATTGCCTGCGCGCGTTGCGTACGTGAACGCTCGGCGGACGCCTCCAATTGCCGGGTAAGCGATTGTATGGTTTCTTCCTGCCGTGCGGCCTTCGCTACTGCTTCCGCCAAAGCCTGCTGGTATTCCATCTGCTCGGGCGCAGGTTCGTTGCCAGCTTGACCGATGGCTTCCAGTTCGGCGCAGCGCTCTTCCACGCGGGCAAGGGCAAGGAGCGTCTGGCTGTGCTTTTCCTGCTCTTGTGCAAGCTCCTGCCGCAACGCCATGAACTGATGTTGCAGCGCCTGAGTTTCCTGACGGTGCCGATCCATAAGCTTTGCGACGATGGGACGGAGCTTTTCCTTTAGTATCGTCTCTTCCAGCGTATCCGCAGCTTCCTTTTGGGCTTGCTCAACCTTTTCCTGAAGAGGCTGAAGCGTAACTTTAAGCGCCCGGTTTTCCGCCTGGAGTATGCGCAGTTCCTCGCGCAGCGCATCGGTTTCCCGGTATAGTATGGAACGCATATCCGCGAGCGATTGCGCCTGCTCCGTGGCAATGGCGACTAGCTCCGACCTTCGGTAACCGCTATACTCCACGCGGGGCGAGGCATGTTCATCCGGTTGCCTGGCCATCATCCAGCCTCCCCACTTCCACAATCCGCACCTGTTGCGAGCATCCAAGCTGCTTCCAGCGGTGCGCTGGCAGTTCCAGCACGCTATGACAGCCGTGGATATAAAAGCCCATCCGCCCGGGTTCCATCGCTTCTTCCACGGACAGCACGCGCCCGAGCTTATCCAGATAAACCACATCGATGGGCTCGCGCATGAAATAGGTGTGGACCTGCGCGCACGGATGCAGCAGCAGCCCTTCTTTGATATCGCGCTCGCCCATGAGCCCTTTTAAGCGGTGGAAAAACCGGTCCGCCACGCGAATGCGCGCAAGGGCCTTTCCGTCCGAATACAAAATTGCATATTTCATAACTGAGCCTGTCCTTTCCAATCTTTCTTTTTCAGTACGTTTTGGCCGTATTGCGCCATCTTACTTGAAGGTATCCATTACGCGGATGATGGTGGGACCCAGCAATATGATGAATATCACAGGGAATATGAACGCCACCATAGGCAGGAGCATTTTGACAGAAGCCTTCATGCCCTTTTCCTGTGCGTACTGCTTACGCGTAAGCCTTAGCTGCGCCGCCTGCGTTTTCAACACCTGCTTAATCGGTGTGCCCATCTGCTCGGACTGCACCACGGCGGAAGCCAAAGATTTCAATTCCGCAACATCGTTGCGCTCGCCAAGCTCAGTGAGTGCGATGCGCCGGGGCTTGCCCATCTGAATTTCCATGGCGGTGATGGTCATTTCCTCCTTGAGTGCGCCCGTGAACTTATCCAATGCCCGTCTTAGCGCGAGGTCAAAGCTCAGCCCGGCATCAATGCTGACGGTGAGGATATCGATCATATCCGGA
>JAEZIE010000189.1 GCA_023416175.1 Bacillota bacterium | reverse complement strand
CATAGAGCTAAATGCCGACTGATTTTTAATGGAATATCCGATGTACAACAGGGCTACGCTGGAATCCGCGCCAATTTGGGAATAGCAGCGGAGATGCCGGTGATTGCCTTCGTTGGGCGCCTGGCCGAACCGAAGGACCCGATGTTCGCCATTAACGTATCCGGGCATCTGAAAGCTTTAGGTCTGGAGCATAGGCTGGCAATTATCGGAGATGGTCCCCTGCGCGATAGATGCATGCAGCTCACAGAAGAAAGGGGCTTACTGCAGCAGGTTGTACTGCTTGGGAATCGCAACGATGTCAGAACGCTCCTGCAGGAAGCGAATATCTTCTGTTTATTCTCGAAATGGGAGGGATCGCCCATATCTATTATAGAGGCCATGTACGCGGGCCTGCCGGTCGTTGCCAGCAATGTGAGCGGAATCTCCGAATTGGTAGAGGATCATAAAACGGGATACTTGCTGGATGGATTGGATGAGGAAAAAGCCGTAAGTTTACTTGCTGTGCTAATAAAAGACAGGAAGCTTCGTCAGGCCATGGGCGCTGCAGGCCGGGAGGCAGCAATGGAACGGTTTTCACTCGACGGCATGGTGTCGGGGTATCGACAGCTTTATGAGGGGCTATACAACAGAAAATCTGTCGAGGAGGTGTGATTGTGAACTTAATCGGTGATTCAAAAACACCGACAGGTTATCAAATAGCTGCATTTTTGATCATCGGAACGGCGCTAGGTTTTGTAAACCTTATTGGTCTGCTACCGACGGCCGGTCTTGTTGTGTTTTTAGCATGCGCTACTATTATCACCCTGTTCAAGGGCATATACCGTTTTTTGGTACTATCCGGTATCGTACTTCTAGCCTGCGTGTTTATGGAACCTGCTCCTTCCGACATAATCCTCGTCGCTGCCATTCCTCTGGGGCTTGTTGCGGATACGTTCAAACCGCAGGCCTTCGGCAGAGCGTCGCTTGCAGCCGGGCTAATGCTTATCTATTGTATTGTCAGCCTTCCCGGAATCGCTGCATCGGTTGACGTGGCGTCGGCATGGCGATATTACCTGATTACATTTTACCTTTTCTTGTTGTCGCTGTTCATTTGCGCATATTCCAGACGAGAGAATATTACTGCTTTGCTGGGTGCCTATGTTCTCGCTGCATTCCTCTCGTTTATCGCCGGGTTTGCGGGGCAAATGGGCCTTTTCCCCGACCAGTTGATGTTGGACGCGTACAGGGTAAAAGGATTGTTTAAGGATCCAAACGTATATGGACCCTTCTTCGTGCCCGCAATCATACTGTTATTGGATGATATAAAAGGGAAGCGGATTTTGAAAACTCACGCTGCATTTCATGTGGCGGGCATCGTGCTGCTGTTGCTGGGCGTGGTCTTTAGTTATTCTCGTGCCGCTTGGATCAATATGGTTACGGCGGGCTTCATATATCTTTTCCTCAACCTCCACTCTGTAGAGCCGATACGTTTCAAGCGGATTGTGCTGGCTGTCGCTGCGGTGTCAGCTGCGGTAGTCTTCCTGTTTTCTATGCCGGTTCTTCGGGATAACGATGTTGTTAAATTTCTTCAGGATAGGGTAAGGCTGCAGGAATATGACAATGACCGGTTTAGCGCCCAACGGGGCGGACTTGAGCTCATGATCGAGTATCCATTCGGGATTGGCCCAGGCCAATTCGAGAGTAGGATTGGCAACATTATCGGGCAGAGGATTTCCGCACACAGTTTGTATATTCGTACGGCTGCTGAAAACGGCATAGCCGGGTTTCTTTTTTTCTTTGCCGCACTCTCCTCCACACTGATCCATCTTTGGTTTATCTACCGTGCGTTTCGTAAAAGTCGATGTGCAAGTCCCAATGCTTTTTCTCCGACGGGACTAAATCAGACGGGTTCTATGTGTTTAGGCTATGAGCATATTGGTATTTCGCCGGCAGCACTCATAGCAATAATCATCGGCATTCTGGTGAACAGCCTCGTGGTGGATACGTTGCATTGGAGACATTTCTGGTTTTTCATTGGAATCGCTCTCTATAGTCTTCGCGAGGCGGGAAAGAAGGCGGAAGAATATGAATGATCATGCGACATCCGGCAACCCGGCACTTACGGTGAAGGCAAACTTTACACGGAATTTTGCAGGAAAGATGGTTTATGCGGCTTCCCGCGCACTTATCCTTATATTAATCGCAAAGCTTGGTTCAGTCGTTATGGTCGGCCAATATGCGCTGGCCTTTGCCATCACTACTCCGATCTTCATGCTCGCAGACCTTGATCTCCGGTCTGTGCTGGCTACCGATACGGAAAACAAGTTGGAATTTGATCAATATTTGGGGCTGAGGTTCATCACCACACTGTTTGCTATGGTGGCAGTGTGCATCTTTATACTCCTGCAGGGCAACCCCGAAGCCGGATTGATCATATTGCTTGTTGGCATAGCGAAAAGTTTTGAGACCATGAGCGATATTTTTTTCGGCTTATTGCAGAGAGGCGAGCGGATGGACAAGATTGGAATATCCCTGATGATAAAGGGGATATCGTCCATACTGGTCATGAGCTTTTTTCTTTGGAGGCAGCACAGTCTGGCCTGGGGGGTGGCTGGGATTGCATTGGCCTGGCTGGCTGTACTGCTCTGTTATGACATCCGGGTAACCCGTTCGCTTGCGCAGATTAGAATTAAATTGGCAGCCAAGGATTTATGGTCTCTGCTAAAGCTAAGCCTTCCGCTTGGCGCTGTACTGCTGTTTGCTTCCCTAAACAAAAATCTAACCAATTATTTTATTGAGGCCTTTCATGGCTCTGAAGCGTTGGGGTATTTTTCATCCATAATCTACATCATGTCAACCGGCAGCCTTGTTGTGGGTGCGCTCAGCCAGTCTACGAATGCGAAACTGGCACGTTACTACAGCCAAGGAGACGTAAAAAACTACGTAAGGGTCCTTGTCTTTGTTACGCTTTTTGCGTTAATGGTGGGCGCATGTCTGCTGCTGGCAGCTGCGGTGGGCGGGCGGCAGATACTGTCATTGCTGTACAGTCCGGATTACGCCGTTTGGCAAAACTTGTTCGTTCTTGT
>JAEZIE010000132.1 GCA_023416175.1 Bacillota bacterium | reverse complement strand
ATCGGCACGCGGCTGCCGTGGATGAGCACAAACGCCTTGTTGGTAAGACAGCGCTTGTATCCGTCCCCATAGCCCACCGGCAGCGTCGCAATCATGCGAGGCTCCGTTGCCGTATAGCGCCGCCCGTAGCTGACGGTACCCCCAGGCTCGATCTCCTTGACATGGGTGATCGCGGTTTTCCAGGTAAGAACGGGCTTCAGGTCCACTCTTGCCCCGCAGCCGGGGCCGGGATGGTAGCCGTACATGGCAATGCCCGCGCGCACAATATCAAATTTGAGCTCTTCAGGCAGATCCAACAACGCGCCGCTGTTGCTTGCGTGCAGCAGCGGGGATACGCCCATCTCACGGGCAGCATCGATAAATTCCAAGAAGCGCTTCCCTTGCTCCAAGGTAAAGCTTTTGTCTTCGATTTCGCTCACGGCAAAATGCGTGAACAGCCCCTCCACCTTGATGTTGGGACATGAAAGTGCTTTCCCTAACAGTTCCCTGAACGCTTTCACGGTCTTCACGCCGATGCGGTTCATGCCAGTATCCGCTTTGATGTGGATACGGCAGACAGCGTCATGCTTTGCGGCCTCCTGCTGCAGCGCCTCAAGCAGCGCCAGGCTGTACACGGTGGGAATCAGGTCGTAGGCTACGACAAGCTCGGCGGATTCAGGCAACATTCCGCCGAGTATGAGTATGTTGGCAACTACGCCCGCATCCCGTATCCGCATGCCTTCCTCCGGGATGGATACGCCCAAATACTCCACTCCGGCGTACTGGGCCGCAAGCGATGTTTCTACAATGCCGTGGCCATAGGCGTTGGCCTTTACCACCGCCATGAATTTCGTTTCCTGGCCCACATGCTCACGTAAAACAGCTATGTTGTGGCGCAGCGCATCAAGATCAATAATGGTATGTGTCGGTCGAAGCATGGTATTCCTCCCTGCTTACGCATCCACAAGATGCACGGTCTTCCCGTTGATGATGGTACGCAGGCAATGGCTCCTGATATCCAGCGGATGCCCGTCATAAATGGTGACGTCCGCATCCTTACCTACTTCCAAACTCCCCACACGCGCACCCAGGCCTACAACGTTTGCAGCGTTGATGGTGATGGCGCGCAATGCGGCGTCCTCATCCAATCCTTCCCGCACACAGAGCGCCGCACAGACCGGAAGATGCTGTATGGGAATAACCGGATGATCCGTCATCAGCGCAAAGGGGATGCCCGCCTCATGCATGAGCATGGGGGCGCGGAATGTCATGTTCCGCAATTCGATCTTGGAGCGGTCGGAAAACAGCGGCCCCAGTATGACGCCAGCGCCAAGCGCTTCGGTCTGCTCTTTCAATATGTCCAAAATCAGATGGCCTTCCGTGCAGTGGTCCAGCGTAACGGAAAGGTTGAATTCCTTTGCTAAGCGCAGCGCGGTCAGAATATCGTCCGCGCGATGCGCATGCATTTTGAGCTTGAGTTCCCTATTTAGGACAGGCAGCAGCGCTTCGAGGCCCAAGTCCCTGTCGGGTAGCTTATCCTCATCCTCCTGGCCCAGTTTATATTTGCGCTCATATTCCTGGGCTTCCACCATTGCCCCGCGGAACAGAGAGGCGATGGCCATGCGCGTATAAGGCGCTTCCTTTTGCTCCGTATACACACGCTTAGGGTTCTCACCGAAAGCGGCCTTCATGGCGATGGGGTCCTGAATGAGCATTTCCTCGATATAGCGGCCGTAGGTCTTCAATGCAGCAAATTGCCCGCCAATGACGTTCGCGCTGCCGGGGCCCGTCACTACAGTGGTGACGCCCGCCGCACGCGCTTCCTTAAAGCAGGGATCAAACGGGTTTAAGCCGTCGATTGCCCTCATCTGTGGGGTAACTGGGTCGGAATTTTCGTTGCCATCGGCGCCTTCGTCCCCCATGCCGTCCTCCCACATGCCGATGTGGCAGTGGGCGTCCACAAAACCGGGTAGCACGTAATTGCCGGTGCAATCCACAACTTCAGCGTCTTGTGCGCTCAATTCTTTTCCAATAGCGGCAATTTTGCCGTCGTTAATCAGCACGTCGCCCGTAAAGGCGGGACCCGCCATGCTCATGACCAATCCGTTCTTCAATAAAAGCATCAATATATCCTCCCGCATCTATTATTGCGAATGTGCGGGCCGTTTGCAAGCCTATGGAAAAATTCGTGCACCACATACCATGTAACTTTTATAATTTGTACATATTTGCAAAGCTAACCATACTTCTCAATATAACCATAAATTTCATTGACAGGCGGCTTGTCCAAGCGATATAATAAATTTGCAAGTTCCGGTAACGTTTCCAGTAACGTTTCCAGTAATTCCGACAATCATCATCATATTCTGTTCCCCAAGTTAAACGTATCTCCATTCCTTTTGTTCCGCAGGATAACAATACGTAGAAGGAAGCAGCCATCGTGAAGCAAAACACAATCAAAGACATCGCCCGCATGTGTAATGTAAGCGTGAGCACCGTTTCACGCGTACTAAACAACCATCAGGACGTCAGCGATGCCGTCCGTAAACGCATTACGGAGGTCATTGAACAAAGCGGGTATATTCCCAACAACAGCGCACGCAACCTCGTTTGCACCAGCTCCGATACCATCGCTCTGGTGGTGCGCGGCGTATCCAACCCCTTCTTTACGCGGGTGATCAAGGGCGTGGAACAGGAGATCCATAAGCGCGGCTACTCCGTGGCGCTGCATCAGATCAATTCGGACGACGATGAAATCAAGACCGCCTGCTCGCTTGCCACCGAACGCCGTCTTTTGGGTATTCTACTCCTGGGCGGACGCTTCAACTACTCCCCGCAGGATACGGCGCGTCTCAACGTCCCCTTCGTTTGCTGCAGCTATACCAATACGTTTGGCACTTTAGATATGGGCAGCTATTCCTCCGTAGCGGTGGACGATAAAAAGGAAGCGTATCATGCCGTAAAGCACCTTGCCGCCTGCGGGCACAGGCGCATTGCGGCGCTCATTGCGAGAGATGGCGATACCTCCATCAGCGAGCTGCGCTTTTCCGGCTATAAGCAGGCGCTTCTGGATTCCGGCCTCCCCTATGACGAAGACTTGGTGGAATGCACCGGCAGCTTCGATATGGAAGACGCCTACCTTGGCATGCAGCGCCTGCTCAATAGAGACGCCGGCTTTACTGCAGTGTTCACCATTGCGGACGCCATGGCAATCGCCGCCATCAAGGCCCTTACGGACCGCGGGCTAAGCGTGCCTAATGATTGCTCCGTCATCGCCATAGACGGTCTGGAGCTAAGTAAATATACCGTACCCACACTCACTACGCTCGAACAGCCCGCCGATGAAATGGCAAGGGAAAGCGCGGGAATACTGATCGATTTAATAGAAGAAAAAGGCTCCAACCGCCATGTGGTGCTCTCCACTACACTGCGCGAGGGCGGCTCGGTCCAAGTCATTTCTGTCCCTTAACTTCAGAACCTCACCCCATTCGTTCCCATTGCTTCGTTTTGATTTGCGGCCGCGCCCGCATCGATAAGGCCAATCAATAACATGAAAGAGGTGTAATCAATGAAGAAGACACTTGCGCTCCTGCTCGTCCTTTTACTATGCGCCACAGCCCTGATTGGCTGCGCCACCACCACCCAGCCCGCCGCAGCGACTCAAGCGCCCGCTCCAGCCCAGGAGCCGGCAAAGCCCGCTGAGCCCGCCCCCACAGAGCCCGTTGAAATCTACTACCTCAACTTCAAACCCGAAATTGCGGAAGTGTATACCGAGATCGCTGCGGCCTATGAAGCCGAAACCGGCGTCAAGCTGAAAGTGGAAACGGCTGCCGCAGGCACCTATGAGGCCACCCTGAAGAGCGAGATCGCCAAGGCGAACGCTCCCACCATATTCCAGATCAACGGGCCGGTCGGCTTCGAGAGCTGGAAGGACTATTGCCTGGATCTGAAGGATACC
>JAEZIE010000018.1 GCA_023416175.1 Bacillota bacterium | reverse complement strand
GGATTTGGCGGCGGCGGAAGGCCTGGGCATATGTATCATCATTCCTGTGCCTGTGCGGGATGTGCCTGCGCCTGTGCGTGCGCCTGCGCAGGCGGCGGGCGCGCGGGGTGCTCCATCAAGAACTTCTATGGCGCAGGCGTCCCGCTGCATTTGCTGCAGAAGAAACTCAAATGAATTGACTTCAAAAGTTGGGATTAAGTGAAAAAGCGCTCCTCGGAATTCCGGGGAGCGCTTTATGGCATTGTTGTATGGCGAACTGAACAGGTCACTTTGCTTTGTCGGAAAGCGTCTTCATCGCTTCCTCCAGCGCCGTCAGGCGCTCGCGCAGGCGGGAGATTTCAAGGTCTACAGGGTCGGGCAGGTGCACCTGATCGAGATCCACGCCTTCCTCTCCCGGGATAGGGGGGACGCGCACGCAAGTGGAAGCATCTGTGGGAATGCTTTTTTGGTGGGCATCCTTACACATACAGATATCCTCCTTGTCGCAGGGGCAGTTTTCCGCCGTATAGACCGGGCAGGGGAAAATCTTTACCACACGGCCAGGTACGCCCACGACAGTTGCGCAGGGAGGTACATCTTTTAGCACCACCGCGCCCGCGCCGATCTTTGCATAATCCCCGATATGGATGGGGCCCAATACGCGCGCACCGCTTGCAATCATCACATGATTGCCGATTGTCGGGTGGCGTTTTCCGGTTTCTTTGCCGGTTCCACCCAGCGTCGCGCCCTGATAAATGGTGACGTCGTCGCCAATTTCCGTGGTTTCTCCAATGACCACGCCGCTGCCGTGGTCAATGAACAGCCGCTTGCCGATCGTTGCTCCCGGATGAATCTCGATGCCGGTAAAAAACCTGCTCCATTCGGAAATCAGGCGCGCGAAAAGCTTCCATCCGCGTTTGTGGAAAAAATGCGCAACACGATGCGAGCGGATGGCGTGAAAGCCCGGATAGCACAGCATAACCTCCAGCGCGTTGCGGGCTGCCGGGTCGCGATCTAAAACACATCTGATATCGCTGCGCAATATTCGAAACATATAAAACCCCCATTTCAGATTGCTTAACAGGGAAAACAAAAAACACATCCGATTCTTTCTCAAAGACGGATGTGCTCCGCGGTCCCACTTTGCTTGCGCTCAGTCCGGACAAAATTGCCCTTTTGATGCGCCGCTCATTTCGCCTTAACGCGGCATACGTCCCGCGATACTAGGGGTTTACCCCGTTGCCGCAGGCAGCTCCGGAAACGCACTTCCCCGAAACCATTTCGCAGGCAGGCTCTCAGCCGTTTTCGTCCTGCCCTCTCTTTGCGCCGGTTGCGGATACTCTTTTTCCATCATGGCTTTAGAATAGTGTACTGTATGCAAAAGTAGGCTGTCAAGTGCCCCCGGTATTGGCCAAAAACGCGGCTTATATTTCCCTTGGGACACGGTTGTGGTATAATACATCCAAACACCCTGCACCCTGTGGGCATTTTTGGAGAGATCATGAACAAAATTCACGCCTTTTTTATCCGAACAGGAGAAAGTATAGAAAAACTGTGGGATACCATCCGGCAGGCGGTATTGCCAAAGTCGGGCAAAAAGCCGCGCCACGCGGAGGAAGAAGATCTTTTTGAGCGGCAGGCTCAGACGCGTCGGTTTTCACCGGTCCAATCGAGCAAGGATGGGGGAGAAACCCGGCTGTTCCAAACCTTGGATGAGCATGCCGAGGAAACGCATGAAAGCGAGCCTTTGTTTATGGAGCGCGTACGTAGACGCCCCTTCGTACTGAGCGTGTTCTTTACCACGCTCCATTTTGTGGTATTGGGCGGGGTGCTCGCAGGCCTTGCTCTGTTGGGGGCAGGAATCGGCGTTGCCAAGGCCTATGTGGAAACGACGCCCACCATCGACCGCGCGCAGCTGACGAAATCCGACCGTACGTCGTATCTTTATGATAAGGACGGCCAGCTCATTACCACCATTGCGAACCTCGAATACCGGGACTGGGTGGATATTGAGCAAATACCAGAAATGGTGCAAAACGCGTTTGTAGCTGTGGAGGATGTGCGCTTCTACCGGCATTCCGGTATCGACATCAAGCGCCTCTTCTCGGCGGCGCTTGAGATTTTAGGCAACAGCAACGGCTCTGGCGGCAGCACCATTACGCAGCAGCTCATTAAAAACAAAATCGTGGGTACGGAGCGCAACTACAAGCGTAAAATCCAGGAAGGGTATCTTGCGCTTGAACTCGAGAAGGAGATTGGCAAGCAGGACATCCTTGAGGCTTATCTCAATGATATTCATCTTGGCGAATCCAATTACGGCGTAAAGACCGCAGCCATGGATTATTTCGGCAAGGAACTCGATCAGCTTACCGTCCGCGAATGCGCCATGTTGGGAGGCTTAACGCAGAACCCGTATTATTATAATCCGCGCAAAAACATGTATAAACGGAGCCCGGAATACTGGGAGGGCACGCAGCGCCGTACGGATACGGTCCTAGAACGCATGTATGAGGCGAACTTCATTACACTGGAGCAATACCAGGCAGCGCTTAAGGAAGAGGTCCATGTCTTGGAGGTATCCACGCAGACCCAGCTCTATGACATGCCGTATTTTGTGGAATATGCCATACGGGATGTCGTCAAGCACCTGCTTGCGCAGAGGGGCTTGCCCGAAACCAACGCCAACCTGAGCGCGGTGGAAAATGAATTAAGAACCAGCGGGTACCACATCTACACCACCGTGGACCGCGATATGCAGAATACCGTACAGGACACTTTAGCCAACTGGGACAAATACCCACAATTGAAGGACCCCAACACTGCCCATAAAGAGGAGACTCTTTCCGACGGCACGGTGATCGAAATCGAATACCCGCAGGCGGCAGCCGTCATAATGGATTACCATACCGGCGAACTACGGGCCATTATCGGCGGACGCACGAGCCCCACCATCCGCAAAGGGAAAAACCGCGCCTCGCAAAGCTATCTGGAGGTTGGCTCCTCCATCAAGCCTCTCGCGGTATACGGTCCGGCGCTGGACGCGGGCGCGTCGCCCGCTACAATTATCGCCAACCTGCCGGAACGGATCGATGGCTGGGGTGGCGAGATCGGCTACCCGTATATTGGGGATGCGAAGTACATCGGACCCGTCACCATGCGCCGCGGTATTGTATCCTCTTTGAACGTCGTTGCGGCGCGTACGCTCTTCGAGCGCGTGCAGCCCGAGGTCGGCAAAGTATACTTGGAAAACCTTGGAGCGAACGCTGCTAAGATCAATGCGGACGGCCCGGGCCTTGCCTTGGGTACCTCGGGACTCACCGTCGTACAGATGGCGGCTGCATACGGCACAATCGCCGCGGGCGGCGAATACAAAGAGCCGCTTTCCTTTACCCGTGTGGTGGATGATAACGGCAATGTCATTCTGGATGCAAACGCCGTGCGAAATACGCACCGCGTCTACAAAGAGAGCACGGCCTATATGCTCATCGATATGCTCACCGACGCCGTCCGCGGCGGCACGGGTACTGCGGCAAAGATCAGCGGCATAACGGTGGCGGGCAAGACCGGCACCAACTCGGATTACCACAGCGTTTACTTTGCGGGTATGACGCCCTACTATTCCTCCGCTGTCTGGATTGGTCACGATTATCCGCAAAATGTGCTCAAGGAAAAAACCACAGGTGGAAAATACGCTGCGCAGCTTTGGCAGGCATACATGGAGAAACTGCATAAGGGCCTGCCCGACAAGAGCATCATGGATGTATCCCCGGCGGAGCTTGGCCTTGTCAAAAAGACGGTGTGCTCAGTTTCGGGCCTCTTGGCAACTGACGCCTGCTATGCTGACACCGCCGGACATTTGCCGGTGACGGATTGGTTCCTGGAGGAAAACGCGCCGACTCAAACTTGCGACGTGCATGCGGCGGTGACACTGTGCAACGAAAGCGGGCAGATTGCCACCCCCTACTGTCCCTCTGAGACCGTGGTATCGGGCGCAATCGTTCTGGTTCGCCCGGGCACATATTACGACCAGTTTACGGAGGAAGTATTAAAGCAGGGTATCCCAAACGCCATAAAAACCACGCTGACTCTGGAGCAGTACAATGAAAGCATGGCGTATTACGGCGGGACGTGCACGCTGCATACGGGAACCGGCCAGAACATCAACGAGCTTCGATATCGGGCGGTATCCCTGCGCGACGAGATACTCGACGTCATTGCTTCCAATACGTTAAGCGCCGAGGATGTCTCCATCCTCACGCAAAAGGCGGATAAACTCTACTCCGTCATGAACAGCAGCAGCGCGCAGTCCATCACCTATGCGATCCTGGATGCGCAGCAGGAGCTTGCTCGCGTGCGCGGCATTTCAATACCGACGCCAACCCCGGCGCCGCCAGAGATAGCCGTACCCACCCAGACGCCATGACGATGGAACTTCTTGCTCTTTATGAAAAGGAACGCGCCCGTCTAACTGCGCTTTCCCAAACGGATGGTCCCTGTGGGATGCACTCTTCCCCAGTGTTTGGACAAGGCCCCATGCAGCCTTACCTTGTGCTCCTGGGCGAAGCGCCGGGGGCGGAGGAGACCAAGGCATGCCGCCCGTTTGTTGGCAAAGCGGGCAAACAGCTTGACGAGCTGCTGCGGCTTGCTTGTATTCCGCGGGAAGACGTATTTATAACAAACGCCGTCAAATACCGCCCGGTGACGGTCTCACAGCGGTCCATGCGTAACCGTACGCCGGATAAAAACGAGATTGCGGCCTCCCTGCCGCTATTGCGTGAAGAACTGCTGCTGCTACGCCCAGCATGTATTGCCACACTGGGCAATGTGCCGCTTTCCGCCGTATTGACGCTGTGCAACAAAGGCAAGGGGACCATCGGCGCGCTGCACGGGGAACCGATGGATGTGACGCTTGGTACAATGCAGACGGTACTTTTTCCGCTTTACCATCCGGCGGGGGTCATCTACAACCGCTCCCTGCTTGCGGTATGCGAGGCCGATGCGGCGCAACTGGGCCGCCTGTACGCTGTGAACAAACGGTGAAATCTAGTAAATTCCGGTCCTCCGAAGGAAACGCGTATGCTATAATCATGCTGCGTGCCTGACTTTAGGGATTATGCATAAGAAGACCGGCCCTGTCTATTGGCGGAGCACAGAGGTCAAGGAGCACAAAGATAACATATGAAGAAACGTCTCATCGCCGCCGCTTTGCTCTTTACCGTGCTGCTGGGAATTGCCACCGGCACGGCCTCGGCACGCGCGCGCGAATTCGGGCAGGTGACAGCAGCGGATGTCCGGCTCAGAAGCGAACCGAATACTCAATCCGCCGTGCTCGCCCAGCTTCCGCTGGGGATAGAGGTGGAGGTGCTCGAGGAGAACGCGGGCTGGTACCGGGTGCTCTACGGCGATACGGTGGGCTATTTGCGGCAGGATTTTATATTCGTAAACGCTGTGGGTAGCCGCGCCGGCTATGTGCTGGAGGATGGCGTCAAACTGCGCGGCGGCCCCGGACAATCGGCCTACGTGGTGGCGGAGCTTTCCGCAAGCCAGGGCGTAAAGGTCAAACAGATGGTGGGGGACTGGTATTTTGTCGTAGCCGGGGATAGCGTAGGCTACATCCACCGAAATTATCTGTTGATGACGCAGGCCACCAATACCGCCAGCAACATGCTCAAGGTGGGCATGGAAGGCCAGGAAGTCAAACGTATGCAGACAAAGCTCTGTGACAAGGGCTTCCTTGGAAAGGTGGACGTCACCGGCAGCTATGGCGCGAAAACGCGCGGGGCCGTGGCGGAGTTCCAAAAAGCGAACGATCTTACTGCGGACGGCGTTGCCGGCGCTACGACACTGGACGCGCTGTATGATATCAACAACAAAATCACCAAGGCGAACGCCACTGCCACCCAGATCAAGGGCAGCGTCGAGATGCTCGACTGGTTCAAGGGCGGCGACGAGTGGCTCTATAAGGGAGCAAAGTTCACCATCGTCGATGTCAAAACGGGACTTTCCTTCCAGGCACGGAGGTTTGGCGGCTGGTACCATGCGGACAGCGAACCCGTCACCGCCGCGGATACCGCCATTATGAAAAAGATTGCGGGCGGTGAGTGGAGCTGGAACCGGCGGGCAATCTGGATCAGCTTCCGCGGCAAGTATGTCGCAGCCAGCATGCACTGCATGCCGCATATGGCGGACCCGACCGCCAGCAATAATTTCCCGGGCCATTTTTGCGTACACCTATTAAACTCCAAGGTACACGAAACAGGGAGGCCCTGCCCACGTCATCAAGGGGCCGTGCAGGCGGCCTACCGCGCAGGAAAATAAGAGCCTGAATTTCAGGACGGAGGAAATATGAAAATACTTGTTGCCGATGACGATCAAATCGTACACGA
>JAEZIE010000297.1 GCA_023416175.1 Bacillota bacterium | reverse complement strand
TTTAGCATGAACAAAAGCCTTCGCGTCATATGCTGATGCGAAGGCTTTTGTATGCCGTCAAACTATAAATCCCGCGCTTGCGGGGAGGAAGTACGATTATTCTACGGTTTTGAGCTTGTCCAAGCATTCATGGCAAATGCTTTTACCTTGGAAGTTTACAAGATCGTTTGCGTTATCGCAAAAAAAGCAAGCGGGATGATACTTTTTCAGGATAATGGTTTCTTTGTCCACAAAGATTTCGATGGAGTCTTTGATGTCAATGCCCAGGGTCCTGCGAAGTTCGATCGGGATCACGACCCGGCCGAGAGTATCCATTTTTCGAACGATGCCCGTAGATTTCATGTTGCAATCCTCTCTATCATTAAATTGTGAAAGGCAGGCTGAACCTCCCACATATTATCAATAATACACATAATTCGTGCAAACAGTCAATATAATTGTCAATAAGAATGAGGCATATATGTAAACAATGTAGATTTTTGCAAAAAAATGTGGAGGTGGAAGCTATGATGAGCTGGATCTGGTGTATCCTTTTCGCGTTAGGCGCGGTATGGACGACGATGCGCCTGGGCGGGGATGCAGCGATCTCGGCCATGCTCACAGGCGCGCAGGAAAGCATAACGCTTTGCTTTTCGCTTGCCGGGTCCTATATGCTTTGGATGGGCCTTTTGGGGGTAGCGGAGCGCGCAGGGCTCATCAAGTCACTTAGCCGTGTGCTGAAAAGGCCATGTGAATGGTTGTTCCCCGGAGCGGGGGAGGCGACGGGGGCCATCACGCTCAATGTTGCAGCAAACATATTAGGAATGGGCAACGCCGCAACGCCGTTTGGCCTTGAGGCAATGAGGCTGATGCAAAAACAGAACCCGCATAAGCGGCGAGCGACGGACGCCATGTGCATATTCCTTGCCATCAACGCTTCGGCGCTCGAGGTGCTGCCCACCACCATGATCGGCATGCGGGCTTCCTACGGCTCGCTGCAGCCGGGGGCTATCTTGATGCCCACGTTTATATCCTCTACATTTGCGACGCTTGTAACGGCCATATTGTGCATTGTATTGGTGAGGCGAAGATGATGTCGGCAATCATTCCGCTGCTTGCGGTGGCGGTTATCATATACGCGATTGTGAAAAAGGTAGACGTTTACGACGCGTTTGTAAAAGGCGCGATCGAAGGCCTGCCGGTACTCTACCGCGTGCTTCCCTACATGGCGGCCATGCTCATCTGCATCCGCCTGCTTCGCGAGAGCGGCGCGATGGACGCTATGACGGCACTCCTGAAGGGGCCCATGCAAGCGCTGGGCTTTCCGCCGGAGTTGCTGCCGCTTTCTTTATTGCGCCCGCTTTCCGGAAGCGGATCCATGGCGCTGGTTGCGGATATTTTTAAAAATTATGGTACCGATTCGATGCTTGGTTTGATGGCGTCTACCATGATGGGCTCCACCGAAACCATATTCTATACCCTTGCGCTCTATTTTGGCTCCGTGGGCATACAAGAAACGCGATTTACATTGCCTGTGGCCCTGATTTCCACCGTATTGTCCACCATAGGCAGCGTGATCATCTGTAAATGGTTGTTCTCGTAATAAGCATGAAAAACTTGGAATGTTAGCGAATTGCGGGTTATCGTAGCGGTCGGATTTTTTTTTGCGGCGATTCATGGTATACTGTTTCGTGTATCTTAGCGATGAAGGAGCACACATGCACGTTTCAGCTTATCCCTTTCCCGGCGCGCTTATGGAAAAGCAGTATCATAATAGGACCGTTATTGTTGTAGACGTCCTGCGGGCAACAACATGTATGGTGGAGGCGCTTCAGAACGGCGCAAGCCAGGTGATTCCCGCACGAGATCCGGGAGAAGCGATGGCGTTTGCGGGACACGTAGGCAGGAAGGAAAGCCTGTTGACCGGCGAACGCGGAGGCCTTCGGATGCCCGATTTTGATTTAGGCAATTCGCCTTTTGAATTTACCGCGCAAGTGGTCAAGAATAAAACGGTTGTGATCTCAACGACCAATGGCACTGCGGCGATACACGCGGCGCGCAACGCATCCAAACTCTATATCGGCTGCATGCGCAACCGTACCGCGGTGGCCCGCGCGGCGTTGAAGGACGGGCAGGATGTTATGGTACTCTGCGCCGGAACGGTAGGGGAGTGCTCTGCAGACGATATGGTCGCCGCGGGCGCAATTTTACAGGCGATTTGCAGTGAATTGGACGGGGATATCACGTTCAACGATTTTGCGCGCATCAGCATGCTGGCGTATACGGCCTGGAAAAAGGGAGAGTTTGATCTTTCCGTTACCACCCATTACAACAGGCTGCACGATTTGGGCTTTGATGACGACCTCGCGTTCTGTTTTCTAGAGGATCAGACCGGCATCGTGCCCAAGTACGAAAACGGCAGTATCCGGGCATTGTAGGTGCTAACTTAGGGCTTCAATGGTTGAACATGCTGCTTACAGGCGGCATTTTTCTGTTTTGCGTTCTCCTGCGAGTTTCGGAGGATATGAATCATATGGAAGGGGCTTTCACTCGTATGTGAAAGCCCCTTCTCTAATTTTATTGTATCATGTAAATAAATGTAAAACAAGAATGTTCTTTTCTTATCCCAAATGTTATGCTGTCGTTGCTTCAATTTCAATTTGAGGAGGAAAAGCCATGACTCCCACAGACTGCTACAACCAACTGCTCGCACACAAGCTGATTGAGGAATTTGAAAAGCGCAACATGGAAGGATTCTATTGCAAAACAAAGGTCGACGCCCTAGCGAAACTGATGGAACTGATCCCCAAAGATTCCATCGTTTCTTACGGCGGCTCTCTGACTCTGAAGGAGGTCGGCGTGAGAGAAACGTTCCAGAACGGGGACTATCGTTTTTTGGACCCCAATGCCGTAACAGGTGCAAAGGAAAAGGAGAGAGTAGCGCATGAAGCGTTATCTGCAGATTATTATCTGATGAGCGCAAACGCCATTACCATGGCGGGCGAGCTTGTAAATGCAGCCGGTATCGGCAACAGGGTGGGTGCCTTATGTTTTGGGCCAAAACATGTTTTGGTAGTGGCGGGGATGAACAAGGTGGAACCAGATCTTACATCTGCCGTTCAAAGGGTGAAGACCATAGCGTCACAGAAATGTATGCTGTTGTATAAGCAGGATTATGCTTCGTTTGACGAGCTGAAGGAGGCCGCAGACGGTATCATCAGCCAACTGCTCATCACGAGCATGACGACGATGAAAGGCCGCATCAAAATTATTTTGGTGGGTGAGAATTTGGGGAATTAAACCAAGAAAGGAGAGACTTCATCTCTCCTTTTGTTATACCGCTATTCTCCGATTACCGATTGCTGTTCACATTCTTCCTCAAGCTGCTCAAGATATTGGCGCAATGTCAGTTCAAGCCTGATACAGGAGGGATGCTCCGGGCCGCATAAAAACCCCAGCGCTTTGAACGCGCGCAGCGAGCGGGTATTTTCCGGATGAATGTTGGCGACGACGCGCTCCATGCGCCATTCAAAAAACGCATGGCGTAACGCATGGGCTACGGCGGCGGTGCCCATTCCGCGCCCCCATTGCCGCTTTTCACCGATGACGACAACAATCTCGGCGACAGGGCCGCGCTTTTCAAGCCGCAGAAAACCTACCGGCGCACCGCCCGGCAGGCACACCATAAACATCGCTCCGCTTTGATTGAACAGGTGCGTCAAGGTGGGGAAGGGGCAGCGCTGCAGCGCCTGCTCCACGGCTTCACCGGTATGCCGGTTTTCATGCAGGTATTTTGTGATACTGCGGTCATTCAGCCACCGGATGATGGCCTGTGCGTCGTTCCGATTAATATCCGGGCGCAAAAAAATATGAGAAGCTTTCATCATATCGTTCCCTTTCCAAATATAACAAAAGCCTTTCATAGCGTATGCCGGCAATCTATGACGGTTCTTTCTATTCAGTTACCGCCATTCTAACTGAGAATTTGCGATAGATGCAACCCTTCAAAACCCCAGTTGCGCCAAAAAGCCGCGCATTCGCGCGGCTTTCCTGCCGTTTCCTCCTGAAAAGTCCCCTTTATGCCCTGGCCTCCACTATCCGGCAATCATAGCCGGAGGGCGTAAATGTGATACGCCCGTATGTGGGTTTTGTTCTGCCGCGGCCATAGAAGTTGCAGGAGCCTGGGTTAAACAGCGTATATCCCTGCTCCTCATCATGCAGCGGTATGTGCGTATGGCCAAAGAGCACAATATCCGCATTGACGGAGCGCCCTTTGAGATAGATGGTGTTAAGTCCGTTTTTGACGTTGTATAGATGCCCGTGCGTCATAAAAAGGCGGTGGCCTTCCACCTGCAACACCTGCTCCGAATCGCCGGAGCCAAAAAAATCCGTGTTGCCCAGAACAAAATGCATGGGGATATAGGGGTATCGATCCAGCAAGGTCATCGCATCCCCATAATGGTCCCCCAGATGCAGCACCATTTGCGGCTGCTCCTGCAGGATGGCGTCGGCCATGGTCTCGGTATCGGTATGAGAATCCGAAAATACAAGTACTTTCATAGCGTTCCCTCTTTCCCGCGCAATGTCGAAGTATTTCCATATATCGTCATTTTCCGGGAAATAATTGAGTCCTTTGCCCAATGTTTTTTTGATTTTTCCGCCATTCTATGCGGTATCCACCTATTCTAATGCA
>JAEZIE010000283.1 GCA_023416175.1 Bacillota bacterium | reverse complement strand
TGATGCGGGCGCTGACCTCCCACGGTTACGGCCTGCATCTGTTTGAGCCAAGATGGTTTGAACCCGATGAGGAAAAACCCTTCAAATCCCCCACCGTCATTCCAACGCCGGAAAAATCGAGCTATGTGCACGGCATCAAGGACGCTTGCTCCGACGATGCGCTGTGGCTAATTGGCGCTGTGGTCAATTACGTGAAGGAGACCGGGGATTTTGACCTTCTTTCCATCGTACTTCCCTATGCCGACGAAGGGGAAGATACCGTGTATGCACACCTCAAGCGTATCCTGCTCTTTACTGCGCGGGAAACCGGCCCCAACGGCATTGCAAAGGGTTTGCGCGCCGACTGGAACGACTGCCTGAATTTGGGCGGCGGCGAAAGCGCGATGGTCAGCTTTTTACATTACTGGGCGCTTGCCCAATTCGTGGAGCTCTCGGAGTATTTGGGCCGCAAGGAAGATAAAGAGTACTTTTCCTTAATGGCTCGTGATATCAGGCGACGCTGCGAAGATGTTTTGTGGGATGGTGCATGGTATATCCGCGGTATCACGGCGGATGGGCGCAAAATCGGGACTTCCGGGGATAAAGAGGGCAAGGTGCACCTGGAAAGCAACGCCTGGGCGGTGCTCTCCGGCGTGGCCTCCCCCGAGCGCGGCCGTGCCTGCATGGACGCGGTGCGGACTTATCTCTTTACAGAATACGGCCTGATGCTCAACGCGCCGCCCTATACCGAGCCCGACGAGGGCATCGGCTTTGTCACGCGCGTGTATCCGGGCGTTAAGGAAAACGGTGCGATATTCTCCCACCCCAACCCGTGGGCATGGGCGGCGGAATGTAGCCTAGGGAGCGGGGAAGACGCCATGACGTATTACGATGCGCTCTCCCCCTACAACCAGAACGATAAAATCGAAATCCGGCAGGCCGAGCCCTACAGCTACTGCCAGTTCGTCATGGGGCGCGCGCATACGGCGTTTGGCAGGGCACGGCACCCGTTTATGACGGGCAGCGCGGGCTGGGCGTATTTTAGCGCCACGCAGTACATGCTGGGCGTCAAACCGGGGTTTGATGGGCTACTCGTAGACCCCTGCATCCCGAAGAATTGGAAGGAATTTTCCGTTACGCGCGTTTATCGCGGCGGAACCTACCGTATCCGCGTAGAAAATCGGCGTGGCGTGGAAAAAGGGATAAAGTCTATTACCATTGACGGGCAACGCGTTGAGAAAATTCCGTTGCTTATAAGCGGCGAAGCGTGCGATATCGTAGTCGAAATGGGGTAACAATATGATCAAGTTCGGAACGGGCGGCTGGCGCGCCATCATCGCGGATGAGTTTACCAAGGCCAACCTGCAGCTCTTAATCAGCGGACTTTGCCACATGATGCAGGACGAAGGAAAAGCCGAAAAAGGCGTATGCATCGGCTATGACCGGCGTTTTTTATCCAAAGAAGCCGCCATATGGGCTGCCGAGGTGTTTGCAGGCAACGGCATTCTCTGCAGGATTTTGGACCGCGAGGCCCCTACCCCGCTCATTATGTACACCGTCAAACTCTATGCACTCGAGTACGGGCTGGCCATTACCGCCAGCCACAACCCGGCCATTTACAACGGCGTGAAGCTGTTTACCACCGGAGGACGCGACGCGGAGGAAGCAATAACCCGGAAGCTTGAAGGCTATATTGAACGCGTGAAGGAAGTAATGGCCCTCCCCTATCCGCAGGGCCGTTCAGCGGGACTGATTGAGGAGATCAATCCGCAGAACGCATACATCGACAGCATCCTCTCCCTGGTGGATGTGGAGGCCATCAAGTCCGCTCGCTTAAAAATCGCTTTCGACCCGATGTTCGGCGTAAGTCAGACCAGCCTTCGCACCATACTATTGACGGCACGCTGCGAGGTTTACGCCATCCACGAGAGGCACGATACCCTCTTTGGTGGCAGGCTTCCCGCACCCAATGTGGATACGTTAAGCTCCTTGAGTAACTTCGTGATGGAAAACAACTGCGATATCGGCATCGCTACCGATGGCGACGCCGACCGGATCGGGGTCATCGACGACAAAGGCGAATTCGTACACCCCAACCACCTCCTGGTGCTGTTGTACTATTACCTCATGCAGTACCGGGGTTGGCGCGGACCGGTGGTGCGCAACAATTCCACCACCCACCTCTTGGATAAGGTGGCACAAGGGTACGGCGAGGTCTGTTACGAGGTACCGGTGGGCTTTAAGCACATTTCCTCCAAAATGGAGGAGGTCGGCGCGATCATCGGCGGCGAATCCTCCGGCGGCCTCACCGTAAAGGGGCATATCCGGGGCAAGGACGGCATTTATGCAGCCGCACTGCTTGCGGAAATGATGGCGAAGACCGGCAAACGGCTCTCCGAGCTTTACCGCGAAATCACCGACCGGTTTGGCTCCGTTTATACCGCGGAGGCAGAGCTGATACTCACCCCCGCGCTCAAAGACAAACTCAGCCACAGGCTGTTAGAGGAAAAAGAACTTCCGCGCTTTCCGTTTGAGATCCAGAAGGTCTCGTATCTTGACGGCTGCAAGGTCTACTTCGCGAACGGCGGCTGGGTGGTGGCGCGTTTCTCCGGTACGGAGCCGCTTTTGCGGCTGTGCAGCGAAATGTCCTCCGAGGAGGACGCGCTGATGTGCATCCATCTGTTCCAAAGCATACTAGAGGGGGTAGCGGCATGAAAATCATCCGGATGCCGGATTACAACGGCATGAGCAGGCAGGCTGCAAATATACTTTCCGCGCAGGTCATCCTAAAGCCGGACAGCGTGTTGGGCTTAGCTACGGGAAGTTCGCCGATTGGTGTATACAAGCAGCTTGTGGAGTGGTGCCAAAAGGGCGATATCGATTTTTCTTTCGTTCACACCGTCAACCTGGACGAATACTGCGGCCTTGCGCCCGACCATGAACAAAGCTATGCGCATTTTATGTGGGAGCATCTCATTTCCCACATCAACATCAAAAAAGAAAACGTGCACTTACCCAATGGCCTGGAAGCGGATGCCGAAAAAGAATGTGCGCGCTACAACGCGCTATTAGAGGAGCTTGGCTTTATCGACCTGCAGCTATTGGGAATCGGCCACAACGGGCACATCGGCTTTAACGAGCCGGGACATGCCTTTGCGCTGGAAACCCATCGGGTCAAGCTGACCGAAAGTACGCTTAAGGCGAATTCCCGTCTGTTCGAAAGTATGGAGGACATGCCCCGCTACGCCTACAGCATGGGCATCAAATCCATCATGCAGGCGCGGCGCATACTCGTCATCGTTTCGGGCGCAGACAAGGCGGATATCGTAAAACAAGCGTTTACGGGTGAAGTTTCCCCCGCCGTACCTGCCTCCGTCTTACAGCTCCACCCCGGTGTGACACTGGTGGGGGACGAGGCGGCGTTGGCGAAGCTCTAAAATACGCCAGCGCTTTGCCTGGGACCGACTTTTTTTCTTTCTGTGAAAGAAAAAAAGCAAAAGAAAGCGTCAAAATAGAAAGGCCGGGACAATCCCGGCCTTTTTTCAAGCTGGCAAAAAGAACTTGGGGATTTGGGGGCCGCAGCCCCCGGAGGTTTCCAACCGCCGCCAGCGACATGTACGGTGGCGGCGGAAAGCCTTGCGGTGCAAGGCTTTCCTTGCAGGAACAACCGCCCGTGCCGTAGGCGCAGGTTGTTCCTGTAATCTTCGAAAAAGTGCCACAAGGCACTTTTTCGACAAGCTATAGAAAGACCGGGACAATCCCGGCCTTTCTTATTTTCAGCTAAACTCCTTTTCAAGCGCCGCGTACATTACGTCGGTAGGCGCGTCCTCTCCCGTCCACAGCTTAAATCCAATCGCGCCCTGCTCCACCAGCATGGAAAGGCCGTCGTACGTCGTTGCGCCGCGTGCTTTCGCTTTTTGCAAAAACGGGGTGTTCGCGGGGTTGGGGATGATATCCTGCACGATCATATCCGGCGTGATATCCTCATAACAGATATCCGGCGCGTTCGGGTCAGGATACAGGCCAATTGAGGTGGCGTTGATGAGTATGTCGCACTTGGGAATACGAAGCCCCGGCTCCCACAGGAAAGACTCCGCCTTGCAGCCGGTATTCCGGTTAACGACCTTCGCGATCTCTTCAGCTTTTTTTAGCGTGCGATTGAACAGAAGGATGTGCGCACAGCCCGCCAACGCGCACTCCACCGAGATCGCCCGGGAAGCGCCGCCTGCACCTAGTATGACCGCCGTCTTTCCACTTAAGGACACACCCTTTTTCCGCATGCCCTCCACAAAGCCCGCGCCGTCCGTATTGTCCCCGTAGAGCACGCCATCGCGGTTGACGACAGTGTTGATGGCCCCGATGAGCTTTGCCTTATCGCTCAATGTATCCACATACTTCATGGCCTCCACCTTATGCGGCACCGTCAGGTTTACGCCGCCAAAGCGCATCGCCCGCATGCCTTCAAACGCCTCTTTGAGCGCGGCGGGTTCGACCAGCAGGTTCAGATATCTCCAGTTTAGATTCTTGGCCTGAAATGCCGCCTCCTGCATGATGCCGGTCGGGTTTTCGTCCACCGGACAGCCGAATACGCCGGTAAGCTCGGCACGGTAGTTCTTTGCCATATTCCTTTCCTCCTTTTGCGTTGGGATATGCAATGATGATTGGAACCATTGTACCATCCGATCATATTGGTTTCAACGCGGCAAAAAAGCGGCGGCAATGCCGCCCGCTTTAGCTTGTCGAAAAAGTGCCCTGGCACTTTTTCGAGGATTACAGGAACAACCTGTGCCTATGGCACGGACGGTTGTTCCTGCAAGGAAGGCCTTGCGACGCAAGGCTTTCCGCCGCCACCGCACATGTCGCCGGCGGCGGTTGGAAGCCTCCGGAGGCTGCAGCCCCGAACCCCCGGGGCTTTTTGACAGACTGAAGCGGGCCGCAATTCCGCCCGCATTAAGTGGCCTTTACACTACGCGTTCTGTGTACGGGCGATATCCGTATTGTCCTTCGTGCGGTCGGTCAGCCCCAGGACGGGATTGGGACCGACTTCCGCGCGGTAATCGGTATTGAACTGCTGCTGGTGCCGGTAGATGACCTTGTGGCTGGCCACCGCGTGAACGTCGTGGTTGACCCGGTTTTGGTAGGTGAAGAACTCATGCGAGGACGGCAACCGGGTAACCTCCGCGTAATCTTCCCGGTTGGCGGTAAGGAGAATTTGGCTGCCAAGAATGTTGCGCACATAGTCCCGCGTATCGTGGAACTGCAACAGCTTCGGGAAATTGCCGCCGGGAATGACGGACTGCCAATCCTTATTCTCATACTTCTTCAGCAGCTCCGCCGCCTGATGAAGCTGTGCAATCTCCTGTGTCAAATGCATCTCCCAAATAGATTTTACATTGGGGTCCAGCTCGTCCTGATAGAACGAATAATAGAGGTAACATTCCATGTACTCATGCATCAGCAGGCTCTCGAGCCACGTCGCGTTGGGATCGAGCAGGGAACCGTAATGGGTCACATGCTCCTCCTCGATCTGGGCAATTTCAAGGTAGAGCTTCCGCCCGAGATCGTTCTGGTAGGTATTGCCGAGGTTCATATAGAAGTTCATCGTTTGCTGCTCACCCGCGGTGATGATGAGTGTGTTGAGCTTTGTCCGGATATCCGCGGACTTACAGTCGATATGGTGTAGGACGGTATCATATGGGTGCCTGTGCTCCGCAATCGTTGGCCGGCCGGGCGTGATTTCCACGTAGCTTTTCACCAGGCCCTCCGCCGGAATGTTTGCGTCCATGTCCAAAAGGTTGGCATAGCGGTACAGGTGGTCAAAATCCTCCAGCAGCGCAAAATCCAGCGCCTGTTTTACATACGGGTCCGGCTCATTCTGGGCAAGCCAGGCCGTCAGGTCCACCGCGACATGCTCGTAGCCGATGGTGGTCTCAAGCGTCGTTTCGTCTATCGGCTTGAGCCAGTTGATGTGCTTTTGCTGCAACTGTTCCACCCGGCGGGACAGCGCGACCTCGCGCCGTATATCATTATCCGTACAATGCCGATGAAGCTGGTGCTTAAACAGGGTGCTTTCCACCTCGATGCCGTTCATCAGTATGATGCGGATCTTGGTATAAGGATCAACGGTGCGCTTATCGTAGGGCTTCGGGTACACGGTCGACCAATCCATGATCCCCTCAAATACGGGCACGGGCTTTTCCAGAAACGGATTCATCGCGCAACACTCCTCTGCCTTTCGTATTGGTTAATCTGTCCAAAACTGCGCAGACTATGTAAAAATTAGGCATCAGTTTACAGGAAGGAACTATCTTTTTGAGCACAGCCGTCGGAACAAATGTAACGCGAAAGGACGCATGGGAAAAGGTAACGGGCCACGCCGTCTATACGGATGACCTTCCGAATAAAGGCACGGCACTTGCGCGCATCCTCACCAGCCCGCACGCACACGCAAAAATTGAGCGCATCGACCCTTCAAAAGCGGAAGCGCTTCCCGGCGTGCTTGCCGTACTGACCGGGCAGGACTGTCCACGCATGGTCGGCCCTCTGCTGCAGGATCGGCCTATACTCGCTAGAGAGAAAGTACGCTACGCCGGTGAGCCGGTCGCGTTGGTCGTCGCATGGGAGGAATGCATCGCCGCCCGGGCGCTCGAACTGATCGACGTCTCTTATACGCCGCTTATACCGGTGCTGACCCCTTCCCAGGCATTGGAAGCGAACGCTCCCCGCATCCACGAAAACCCAAAGGCCTACAGGCGTATAAAGCCCGATATCTATCCCACAGAAAACAGCAACATCGCAAGCCAATACCAGATCGTAAAGGGGGACGCGAACAACGCATTGGCCGCAAGCGACGTCATCATCACCAAGCGGTTCTTTCTCCCCCCTTCCGCGCACGCGTCCATGGAAACGCATTGTGCCGAGGCAGAAATCAAAGCCGATGGAACGGTGGTCATTTTGACCTCCTCCCAGGCGCCGTACGCGGTTCGCACCCTGCTTGCGGAAACATTCGCGCTGGAATCCGGCAAAATCGAAGTCAAGGTGCCGTTTGTGGGTGGCGGCTTTGGCGGCAAAGCGCCGGTCATGCTTGAATTCCTGGCTTACCTTGCATCAAAAAAACTCAACGGTCAAAAAGTGCGCTTGACGCTCCTGCGCGAAGAGGAATTTCGCACTGCCCCCTGCCGCATTGGGCTAGAGGCGGAACTCACGCTGGGCGCAAACCGGGAAGGCGTATTGCAGGGCGCCCGGCTTTTCTATTGGGTGGACTGCGGCGCATACAGCGACAGCGCCCCCTATATGGCAAAGGCCATCGCCGTGGACTGTACGGGTCCCTATGACATCCCGCACCTATCCTGCAATACCTATTGCATATATACCAACCATACGTTTGCCACCTCCTACCGCGGGTTTGGGCACGATTCGTTTACGTTCTGCATAGAGCGGTCCTTGGACGCAATCGCCTACCAGCTTCACATGGACCCGCTTGTGCTGCGGCAAAAAAACGCCATCGTACCCGGTCGGGAAACGCCCACCCAGGTAATGGTTACCCGCGGCAACACGGGCGATCTTGCCGCCTGCCTGAACGAGCTTAAGTCCCTTGCGAATTGGGAGGGCGGACGGGTCATTCCCATTAAGGAAAACACGGTGCGGGCACAGGGTGCCGCATGCTTTTGGAAGTGCGAGAACCCGCCCCCCAACGCCGTCTCCGGGGCGCTTGTCACCCCCAATCCGGACGGCAGCTTCAACCTCAACACCGGCGTGGTGGAAATGGGTTCCGGCGGACAGACGCTTTTAGCGCAGATGCTTGCGGAAAAGTTGCAGATAGAGTCCAGCATGGTGCACGTTTCTTTCCCGGTGGACACGCGTTTAAACCCGGAGCATTGGAAGACGGTAGCGAGCATGACGGCGCATATGGCGGGAAACGCGGTTTGCGCGGCAGCGGACGATCTTATTGCACAGTTGAAGCGAAACGGCGCTCTTGCCTTGGGCTGTGAGGAAGAGGAAGTTGAAGTGGCCCATGCTCGGGTATACCAAAGATGCGCGCCGGAAAAGTTCATTGATTTTAAACACATCGTCAATGGTTATCAGGCGCAGGATGGCTCTTCCGTTGGGGAGCCGGTGCTCGGGCGCGGAAGCTTCATGTTCAAAGGGCTGACGCTATTGGATCCGTTTTCCGGCAAAGGGCGGACGGGGCCTTCCTGGTCGGTCGGCGCACAAGCCGTGGAGGTGGAGGTAGATACCAAAGAATATACCTACCGCATCCTGTCCGCGACGACCGTGATGGACATTGGCTGCGCGGTCGACCCCGAAGCCATGCGTGGCATAGTTGTGGGCGGCATGGCGATGGCTGTTTCCATGGCCACGCGCGAGGGGTACCATTACGACGCCGAAGGCAAATTGACCACTCCGAGCTTGCGCACCTATAAGCTAATGCACATCGGACAGGAACCCGTTTACCGCGTGGGGTTTGTGGAAACGCCGGAAGAAAACGGGCCTTATGGGGTGCGCAAATTCTCGGAGCACGGCATTATTGGCATGCCCGCCGCGCTTGCGAACGCGCTATCAGCCGCTTTAAACAAGCCCATCGATACGCTGCCTCTTACGCCTGAGCAGCTCTGGCGCATAGCGGAAGGAGGAAAAGAATGATCCCTCGCGACTTTATTTACTGCAAGACAGATACCTTGAAAGAGGCCGCCGAAGCGTACAAAGCGTATACGAAAGATGGCAAGCGAGTCTATTATTACGGCGGCGGCAGCGAGATCATCACCATGAGCCGCGCGGGCAGCATATGCCCGGACGTTGTGATCGACTACAAAGCCATACCCGAATGCAGGGTGTTGGAATATGACCGAAAATATCTTATCCTCGGCGCGGCGCTTTCGCTCACCGCCATCAAGGACTCGAAGTGCTTTCATTTGCTGGGCAACGCCTGCGGGCGCGTGGCGGACCATACCAACCAGTGCCGCATTACGCTGGGCGGCAACCTCTGCGGGTCCATCCGTTACCGGGAATGCAGCCTGCCTCTATTGGTTTCGGACGCGAAGCTATTGATCGCTTCCGGCAAAAGAACGCGTACCGTGCCGTTTGGCGACATATTCCACGAGCGCATACATTTGAAGCCGGGGGAACTGGTCGTACAGGCGCTTGTCCCCATAAGCGCGCTTAGCGCACCGTTTGCGCATATCAAAAAAGCCCCCGGGGAGAAGATCGATTTCCCGCTTGTGAACGTCACGGCGATGGTCTTTCGCAACAAGCTCCGCGTGGCGTTCTCGGGCTTATGCGAATTCCCCTTCCGAGACGCCAAGATGGAAGCGGCGCTCAACGCCAGAAGAAAATCCATCCCGGAGCGCGTACAGGCAGCAATCAAGCACTTGCCCGCAAAGCCTGTGACGGATGCGGAAGGCAGCGGCGCATACCGCCTTTTCATTCTGGAGCGGACGCTCACGGACCTGCTGTCCTCATGGAAAAATGGCAGCCTGGAAGGAGAAGCGCATGAGAGTATATGAAGGCAAGACCATCATCACCCTTACCGTCAACGGCGAACCGCGCACCATCATGGCGCGGCCCTCCGATGTGCTGTTGGACGTGCTGCGCAAAGAGCTAGGCTTAACGGGCGCGAAGCCCGGCTGCAAAAACGGCGACTGCGGCGCGTGCACGGTGTTGATTGACGGCTGGCCCGCAAAGTCCTGCTTGGTGCTGGCCGTAGAGTGCGTGGGGCACAGTATCCTGACCGTAGAGGGGCTTCACGGTACGGCAGCCGTGCAACAGGCGTTTGTTGCGCACAACGCGTTTCAGTGCGGTTACTGCACCCCCGGTTTTTTGATGGTGGCCCATGCGCTTTTTGCACACCACCCGCAGCCGGAGGAGCATCAGCTGGAGGAATGGCTGCAAAGCAACCTCTGCCGCTGTACGAGTTATAATGAAATACGGGCAGCGCTCAATTCGCTGATCGATACGCAAGCATAAAAACGCTCGCCTGATGCTGGCGGGCCATATTGTAACAAACCTCGGACTTCACTTGAAACATGGCCTTTGCAGACAGTCTGAACGTTCAGCTCGGAGCTTGGTTTATTGCATCGAAATGAAAACCATACGGTATTCCATCATCAGGTAAATGTGGTATAATTCTTGAAAATATGATTGAACAACCATGCAAAATGCAAAGCTGGTAGTTCATACATAAAAGGATGGCTTTTATGAGCTCATACGAAGACATCGTTTTTTCTAACAATACTATCAAATTAACCGGGGTGTTATATAAGCCATGC
>JAEZIE010000268.1 GCA_023416175.1 Bacillota bacterium | reverse complement strand
GGGAGCGCCGCCGCTGCAAGGTGCTGGAGATTGACGGCAGCAACGCGCTGGTGCAGTTGTTCGAGAGCTCTGCGGGCATCAATCTGCAGGACAGCAAGGTGCGGTTCCTCGGGCGCAGCATGGAGCTTGGCGTTTCAGAGGATATGCTCTCCCGCGTGTTCGACGGGCTGGGCCGTCCCATCGATGGCGGGCCCGAAATCCTGCCGGAATTCAGGCGCGATATCAACGGCCTGCCCATGAACCCCGCCTCGCGCAACTACCCGCAGGAGTTTATCCAGACAGGTCTGTCGGCCATTGACGGGCTCAATACATTGGTGCGCGGGCAAAAGCTGCCGATCTTTTCGGCGTCAGGCCTGCCCCATGCGCAGCTTGCGGCGCAGATTGCCCGCCAGGCCAGGGTGCTTGGCACCAGCGAACCCTTTGCCGTGGTATTCGTCGCCATGGGCATCACATTTGAGGAATCCAACTTCTTTGTGAATTCTTTCAAGGAGTCAGGGGCGATCGACCGTACCGTCATGTTCGTCAACCTCGCGAACGATCCTGCTGTCGAGCGCATCGCTACCCCGCGCATGGGTCTTACGGCGGCGGAATATCTGGCGTTTGACAAAGGCATGCACGTACTTGTAATCATGACCGATATCACCAACTATGCCGACGCATTGCGGGAAGTTTCGGCCGCCCGCAAGGAGGTTCCTGGCCGCCGCGGGTATCCGGGATATATGTATACCGACCTCGCGAGCCTCTACGAACGGGCCGGACGGCTGAAGGGCAAGACGGGCTCTATCACGCTGATTCCTATCCTGAGCATGCCGGAGGATGACAAAACACATCCCATCCCGGACCTGACCGGATATATTACCGAGGGGCAGATCATACTCGCGCGCGATCTGTACCGCAGGAACGTGCAGCCGCCGATCGATGTGCTGCCCAGCCTTTCCCGCCTCAAGGACAAGGGCATCGGGCACGGCAAGACCAGGGCCGACCACGCCAATACGATGAACAAGCTTTTTGCCGCTTACTCCAGAGGCAAGAACGCGAAGGAGCTGATGACGATATTGGGCGAGGCCGCCCTGACGGACATCGATCTTCTGTACGCCAGGTTTGCGGATGAATTTGAGAAGGAGTACGTCAACCAGGGATACCAGACGAACCGCGATATCGAACAGACGCTTTCGATCGGCTGGAAGCTTTTAAGAATACTTCCGCGCGCAGAGCTCAAGCGCATCAAGGATGAATACCTCGACATGTATTATGAGGGTTAGGGGGAGGATGCATGGCGAAGCGGCAGGTAAATCCTACCCGTATGGAGCTTACCCGGCTCAAGCGCAAGCTTGCCACAGCTCTCAGAGGGCATAAGCTGCTCAAGGACAAACGGGATGAATTGATGCGGCAGTTCTTGGAGCTGGTGCGCAAAAACATGGCGCTGCGCGAAAGGGTGGAGGCGGGCGTTCATGCCGCAGCGGGAAATTTTGCGCTGGCACGGGCCGCCATGCAGGACGCAGCGCTCGATACCGCGCTGCTCGTACCCGGGCAGGAAATTCTGCTTGAGGCCGGGGAACGCAATGTCATGAGCGTGGACATACCAAAGTTTACATACAAATTCCGGAGCGCGGATCAAAGCGGCATCTATTCCTATGGCCTGAGCTTTACTTCCGGGGATTTGGACGACGCCGTAAAAAGCCTTTCTGACATACTCCCGGATATGGTTCTTTTGGCCGAGACCGAACGGGGCTGCGAGCTGATGGCGGCCGAAATCGAAAAGACCCGGCGTCGCGTCAATGCGCTCGAATATGTCATGATCCCCCAGATGAAGGAGAGTATCAAATACATTTCCATGAAGCTTGACGAAAACGAACGCAGCACGCAGATCCGCCTGATGAAGGTAAAGGATATGGTGCTTGAACAGACGCACCACTACAAAGAACGGCAGGACGCGGCTTCCGAGTAGCGCGGAAGTAAAATGAACGAGAGTGATTGACCGATTCGGTTATTGTTGCTATACTGCAAATAACCGGATCGGTTATTTTTGTACTTGGAGTGTGATGGTCTTGGAACTTTTTCAAAAAATACCGCATGACAAACAGCGTTTGATTCTCAACGCGGCCTATGCCTGCTTTGGGAAAAACGGCTACAGAAAGACCTCCATCGCCGATATTGCGGATGAGGCAGGGATATCAAAGGCGTCGCTGTTCCACTACTTCGGGACAAAAAAGGAGCTATATCTGTTCTTATACCGGCACGCGGTCAATGAAATCATCAGCCAGTCGCCGGAAGGATCGGATGATTTTTTTGCGTGCATCCGCGCCATGAGCGCAATCAAGATGGAAGTTTTTGCGAAGTATTCCGGAATGCTTGATTTTATGGCCTCGACCATAGTGGAAGAATCGCCTGAAATAGCCGAAGACGTGAAAAAGCTTGCGGCAAAAAGCATTGAGCAGGGGATGTCTCTTCTGTTCGCGAAAGTCGATTGGAGCCGTTTTAAGTCGGAGATCAACAAGGAGATGGCAATCAATGCCGTTACGTGGGTCAGCGATGGATATCTCCGTTCCACCTTAGGAAGGAAGGATGCCGACACAATGCAAAACGAACTTGCGGAATATATGGAACTGCTGAAAAAGGCGCTTTATCAACAGGAATATCAGGGTTAATACATTCGAAAAAGGAGGGACCAACTATGCGTATCTGTTTCATGACGCTAGGAACGCGCGGGGACGTGCAGCCATACCTCGCCCTGGCGCAGGGGCTTGTACGCCGCGGCCACAGCGCGGTCATCTGCACCGGCGAGAGCTTTCGACAGCTGATCGAAGAGCATGGTGTGGAATTTCACAGGACCGAGCTGGATCTAATGGCAATGCTGAAAACCCCGGAGGGCAGCGCCCTGTTCCATGGCGGCATCAAACATCTTAGACGCGCCATGCGATACACGAAAGAAGTGTTCAATCCGGCATTCAGAAAGAGCCTGGATGATTTCTGGCGCTGTGCGCAGGACGCGGATATGATCGTTTATCATCCGAAGGTCATGGCTGCTGTCGATATGGCGCAAGCGCTCGGGAGTATGGCGATACATATGCCGCCGGTTCCAACCATTTATCCTGTTTCGGAATTTCCGAACCCGGCCATCTTGGCTTCGGGCAGCCTTGGGGCGGCCCTAAACAGGCTCAGTTATCGGCCTGCAGCGAAGGCAGATCTTGCAAGCATGGCGGAGATCAACGATTTCAGGGCAAAAGCCTTAGGCCTGCCCAAACGCAAGGCCGGTGTTTTCGCTTATCAAAACGGCGGTATGGATATTCCCATCGTATACCCGGTCAGCCCTGCGCTCTTTGACGATGTGTCCAGCTGGAACGGCAGAGTTTTTCTTCCGGGATTCTTCTATTTGGACACAAAAACACAGGCCCTCCCGCCGGAAGCCGAGCGTTTTCTTGCATCCGGAAAGGCGCCTGTCGTGATCACCTTCGGCAGTATGCCGCTGCGGCAGCCGGAAGCGTTTAAGGAAAAATTGCTGGGTGCGCTCAAACAATCCAGCGACAGGGCCATTGTCCTCACGGGAATGAGCGGCCTGGCTTTTGAGAATTCCGGGGACATCCTGGCGCTGGGAGAGGTCCCGCATCATCTCCTGTTTCCACGAGCGAAGGGGATTGTGCATCATGGCGGCATAGGAACCGTGGCCGAGGCCCTGCGCTCCGGTGTGCCGCAGCTGATTATTCCTTTTTCAGTGGATCAGCCGTTTTGGGCAAGCCGTCTTTCAAGGCTGGGTTATGCGCTGCCGCCGCTGTGGGAAGACAAATTGACGCAACAGGATTTGGCCGCCGCATTCTCCCGTATGGAAGACCGGGAGGTTCTTTTGAAAGCGCAGCGGATCAAAGAAACCATGCAAAGTGAAAATGGGGTGGAGAACGCCGCGGATTATCTGGAAGGCTTGCTGTAGCTGCATATCAATAGAGCCGATCATGTCCTGCGCCATACCGAGGGCATGAACAGCAGCAGCATGGGGAATATCTCAAGTCTTCCCAGCAGCATGTCGAATGAAAGTACAATTTTAGAAAGCGGCGAGAAGAAAGAAAAATTACCTGTCGGGCCTACCATGCCAAGTCCGGGGCCGATATTGTTGATGCAGGCAAGCACGGCGGTAATCGTGGTATCCATGCTGTAATTGTCCAGCGCGAGCAGCAGAATGGAGGCAAGACAGATCGCCGCATAAACGGCCGCAAACGCGTATGTGCCCCGCACCACATTTTCCTGCAGGGGCTTTCCATCCATCCGGACGGGCCGTATCGCCCGCGGGCGGAGCATCGTCTGCATCTGGCTTTTTATCGCCTTCCACAGGATAATCAGGCGGGATACTTTGACGCCGCCGCCAGTGGAACCGGCAGAGGCGCCTATGACCATGAGCAGCATAAGCAGATACCGGGAAAGCTGCGGCCATTGATCAAAGTTTACCGTTGCATAGCCGGTTGTGGTCATGATGGAGGAAACCTGGAAAAAGCTGTCCAGCACGGCCTTCCCCGTACCCAATCCGGCGTACTGCGGAAGGATGTCGATGGCAATGACAGCCGTGGTCACCAGCATGATGCCGAAATAAAACCGGAGCTCTTCGTTGCGGAAGGCTGCCCGGAACTGCCGGAGGAGCATCAAATAGTATACGGAAAAGTTGATACCGAAAAGCGCCATGAACACGCCGATAACGGTCTGCAGATAGGCGCTGTCATACGCGCCGATGCTCGCGTTTTTGATGCTGAATCCGCCGGTGCCCGCGGTGCCAAAGGCGTGTACAACGCTGTCAAAGAGCGGCATGCCGCCTAAAAGCAGCAATACGATCTGGAGCAGCGTGAGAACGATATAAATGGAATAGAGCATGCGCGTTGTGTGCCGCATGGTGGGCGCAAGCTTATCAACAGAGGGACCTGGGCTTTCGGCGCGCAGCAGGTGAAAGGTCTCGCCGCTGCCCCTGGCAAGCGGCGCCACCGCCAGCATGAACACCAATACGCCCATGCCGCCGAGCCAGTGCGTAAAACTGCGCCAGTACAGCAGGCCCATGGGCAATGCCTCTACGTTTGTGAGTATACTTGAGCCTGTGGTAGTGAAACCGGAGACCGTTTCAAACCAGCAATCCAAAAAGCTTGGGATCGCGCCGCTGATATAAAAAGGCAGCGCGCCAAAGAGGGAAATCAGAATCCAACCAAGGGATACGGTCACAAACCCTTCGCGCGCATAGACCCCCGCGTCCGAGCGCTTTTGCCGAATCAGCAATACCGACAGTACGAGCAGTATGGCGGCGGTGATCGCAAATCCTTTTATTGAAGGAGGCTCCTTGTAATAAGCCGCGATAGCGAGCGCGGGCAACATAAATACCCCCTCAACACAAAGGAGGTAGCCGATATATATGGAAATGGCGCGTTTATTCATGGCATGCGGCCTTTCTGAGCACTCCGCGTTATGTCAGTATGGTTGGAGGGGCGGGCGTATCAGAAGCGCCTTCGGCGAAGATATCCTTTAAGTCGCAGATCGCCCGCTCGGCGGGAGTAATGACGACCACCGTATCCCCCTTTTGCATGCTGTCGCTGCCTTTGGGAAGTATGACCTTGCGGGCACGGATGATGCTGGCGATCAGGATATTCGGCTTGAGCGAAAGCTGAGATAGGGGGATATTCAAATAGGGGGCGTCGCTTTTTATAAAAAACTCCACCGCTTCCGCGTTGCCGCCTGCAATACGGTAAAGCGTTACGACCGAACCGCCGGTCGTATTGCTCATGGCGCGCACATAGCTTACGATTTCATCTGCAGTGAGCAGCTTGGGGCTGACAATGGTATCGATGCCCTTGTCCGCAAATACTTCGCTGTATTCCGTACGGTTGATTTTTGTAATGGTCTTGGGAACGCCGATATAGTTGCCGAACATGGAGATGATAAGGTTTTCTTCGTCAATGCCGGTGAGTGTTACTAAGGCATCCGTCTGCCGGATGCCTTCGGAGAGCAGCAATTCCTGCTGTGATCCGTCCCCATGAATGATAAGCGCCTCAGGAAGCGTCTCTGAAAGCATTTCACACCGGGCGCGGTGCTTTTCAATGATCGTCACATGTACATGAGCACGCAAAAGCATGGCGGCAAGGTATTCCGCAATACGGCTGCCTCCTACGATCATCACGCTTTGCACCTTTTGCGTGCCGACGTGCAGCTGCCGCAGCAGATTTGCAAGCCCGGCAGTATCCGCCGCAATCGTGATCTTATCGCCTTCGCGCAGTTCAAAACTGCCGGAGGGAATTGTAATCTTGCCGTCGCGGTCCACCGCGCAGATGAGCGCGTTGAGACGGCCAAGGCCGCTTAATTCCGAAAGCTTCTTATTTACAAGCGCATTGTCATGTTTGAGCTTTAGCTCCACAAGCTCCATGCGGCCCTTGGCGAACGAATCGCGCTTGAGGAATGACGGAAGCTGCAAAATCCTGAAGATCTCTCTCGCGGCGGCCCTTTCGGGATTGATGCTTAACGAAAGGCCCAATTCTTCCTTTAACAGACGAAGCTGCGCATCATATGCGGGGTTTCGGACGCGCGCAATGGTGCTTCTGCATCCAAGCTTGCGAGCCACCATGCAACAAAGCAGATTGATTTCATCGCTGGAGGTTGCGGCAATGAGCACATCGCTGTGCTGCACATCCGCATCGCGCTGCACCTCCACGCAGGCGCCGTTGCCGATAACAACGGCAACATCCAGCACTTCCTGCGATTCCCGAAGTACGGCCGAGTTGCTGTCGATAATGACAAGATCGTGTCCTTCCTCTGAAAGCAGCTTGGTAAGCGTAAACCCAACCTTGCCGTCACCTACGATTACAATTTTCATTGCCCTAGTATTACCCCCGCAGAAGCAATTCTTTATTGACCATTATAGCTGTAAGTATGGTGTTAAGCAATGCTTGGCCGGGCGGGTAATCTAGATGCATTTTTTCAAGGTTCCTGTTAAGGCATTTATACAAAATTAATGGGAATCGGGCTCACGTTTGCGCCGTATTTATATCCGACGCGTTATACTGGTATGCATTGGGGGTGCCAGTATGATTGCCCTGCTAATCATCATTTCTGTAGGCGTGATACTATATGGATATATGTTAATGGGTCGTTTGGATCGATTCATGGAACGGGGCGGCTTCGCAGGAGAGCTTAAAAGCGTTGCCGTTTCAGAACGGGAAATATTGCTCTACGGGGAGCGGAAGACAATTGAGGCGATTGCCTCAGCGCTTGAGAAAGCTGCGATCACCTATGATCACACGAACGAGCTTGAGATAAAGGACCAAGTCACATACGATTGGGTTGGCGCGTTTTCAAAAGATGATGAGAGCAACCTTTTTCTTTGCATGCTGGCCAAGAGGAAGAATGAGAGTATCCACATGATGGCGAAATGTAATGATATGATCTATGAAAGCATATTCAGGCAAATGGGTGTTACCGTCATATTTCAAAATGACATTTCTCCCAACCGGATCGTTGCTTGCCTGAGAGGATGAGAATAACCGTATGATGGTGTTAGGGAAAATCAGAGTCAATTCCATACAGATCATCGCGCTCGGATTTGCCGCCACCATATTGGTGGGGGCTTTGCTGCTGTCGCTGCCGGCCGCCAGCAAGGATGGCGGCATGCTTGCGTTTACCGACGCTTTGTTCACCGCAACCTCCGCCACATGTGTGACGGGGCTTGTCGTTTACGATACATATACGCAGTTTACTCTGTTTGGACAGATCGTGATTCTGTGCCTGATCCAAATCGGCGGGCTGGGTTTTATGACTGTGGCCACACTCTTTTTTATGATGCTTCGCCGGAAGATTGGGCTGGCAGAGAGAGGGCTCCTGATGGAGACCGTCAACGCATTTCAGATTGGTGGCGTTGTACGGCTCATTCGGCGCGTACTGATCGGCACCGCGGTGTTTGAAGGGATCGGGGCAATATTGCTTGCTATCCGATTCTGCCCGCAAATGGGGATAGCGACAGGCGTTTATTACGCGATATTTCACTCCGTATCGGCGTTTTGCAATGCGGGTTTTGACCTGATGGGGAGATTTTCGCCTTATATATCCCTTACACCTTATCAAAGCGATGCGCTGGTCAACCTCGTTATCATGTCGCTGATTATGATCGGAGGGCTTGGCTTTGTCGTCTGGAACGATATGGCGGAGCATAAATGGCGGTATGGCCGGTACCAGGTTCACACAAAGATCGTGCTGCTGGCGACGTTTCTGTTGATTACTGTTGGCGCGGTGTTATTCTATATCATGGAGAAGGACAATACGCTTGCGGGGATGGCGCCGGGAGCAAAACTGCTGGCCTCTCTGTTCCAGTCGGTTACTCCAAGGACTGCCGGATTCAACACGGTGGATATGTCTGCGCTGACAGAGGGCGGTACGGTTTTGACCATGCTGCTCATGCTCATCGGCGCATCCCCCGGTTCCACAGGAGGCGGCATTAAGACTACGACGATAGCGGTCATTTTGCTGGCGACGATATCCTATATCAGGAATACGGACGACATCAATGTTTTTCACAGAAGGCTGGAGAATGGCGTCCTGAAACGGGCATACTGCAGCACAACCATTTATATTGCGTTGTCAATCATAGGCGTGTTCCTGATCATTACCACGCAAGGCCTGCCTGTAAAGGATGTGGTTTTTGAAACACTGTCAGCTATTGGTACGGTAGGTCTATCCACAGGCATCACGCGTGAGCTGAATACATTCTCGCGTATAATCATGATATTGCTGATGTACTGCGGACGCGTGGGCAGCCTAACGCTGGCAACGGCAATATTGGAGCGCATAAGCAAGAAAACAAACTTTAGAAATCCCGAAGAAAAGATTATTATCGGATAAGGGGAACATATGAGAGCGATGTTGGTAATCGGTATAGGCCGGTTTGGGAAGCATTTAGCCACAAGGCTATCGGAGTTCGGCAATGAGGTCATGATTGTTGATAGGCGGGAGGATCGAATCAACGAATTACTTCCCGTCGTCACGCGAGCCCAGATTGGAGATTGCACGGATGAAAAGCTGCTGCGTTCCCTGGGTGTTGGGAATTTTGATGTATGCTTCGTTTGCATCGGCGACAATTTTCAGGCGTCGCTGGAGATCACATCTCTGCTCAAAGACTTAGGAGCAAAGCATGTGGTGTCCAAGACGGACCGGGCCATCCATGAAAAATTTCTGCTGCGCAACGGGGCGGATGAGGTCATTCACCCCGAGCGGGACGTGGCGCTGCGGGCCGCGAGGAAATATAGCGCCCGCAATGTATTCGATTATATTGAACTGACCCAGGATTTTTCGATTTATGAAATCGCGGTGCCGGAAAGCTGGATAGGCAAAAGCATCCGGCAATTAAATGTCCGCTCCAAATACAATATCAACATATTCGCGATTAAGCAGGACGAGAAGATTATGCCTGTCACGAACGCCGAACATGTTTTCGGGCAAGGGGAACATTTAATCATTGCCGGAAACACAAAGGACAGTTCCCGCATGCTTGATCTAAAATAGCGGGAATCTGGCGGAAGGGGATAAAATGGCTTATGGAATTGAAACCGGTGCATAGGGAAATGTTTCGTTCCATTATGAAGCTGATCTTTGTTCTGGCGCTTTCCCTGCTGTGCTCACTCCTGATGATCAGGCTGGGCGTTGGCAAGGAAAGCGTCATTATGGTATTTTTGCTGGGCGTCCTTCTTGTGACCGTGCTGACCAGCGGATACATCTATGGGTTTGCCGCATCGGTAGCCAGCGTAATACTCTTCAATTTTTTCTTTGCGGAGCCCCGCTATACCTTTTTTATCTACAATGCGGTGGATATCATGCTGTTAGCTTTCTTTCTTGTCACCGCGATCGTATCAGGCACTGTGACCTCCAGGCTTCAAAGACAGATGAGCATTTCCCACCGTAACGAGCTGACTGCGCGGCTGCTTTATGAGGTGGCGGAGGGCTTCCTGCATGTTACAGGTAAACGCAACATCATTATCAGGGGTATCAAATATATTTTTGATAATACCGGCTTTGCAAGCCGTGTTATTCTGCAAGGAGACGATCAGGAATATTTCAATGTACAATATGAGAAAACGGATATGGAAAGCATTATGGTTCCAATCCAGGGCGTTACCAAACAACTCGGATCAATGATTGTACATTGCGGGGTGGGCACCCTGACCTTTCAACAGGATTTGGTTATAAAAACGGTGGCGGCACAGCTAGGCATTGCGTTGGACAGGGAGTACAGCTATCATGAACGGGAAGAGATACGTATCGCCATGGAACGGGAACGTTTGCGCAGTATGCTGCTGCGCTCTGTGGCGCATGACTTACGTACCCCGCTCACCGCGCTTACCGGCGCGAGTTCGCTGCTTGCAGATGAGTTTGAACGGCTATTACCTGAGGAACAGAAAAAACTTGCGGCCGATATCAGCGAGGAAATGACCTGGCTTACAAACCTTGTGGAGAACATATTGAATATGACGCGCATCGGGGAAGGCCAGCTGGTTTTGCATAAGGGGTGCGAGGTGGTGGACGACGTCGTAAACGAGGCTCTTTCCCATATGGCCCGTGTTTTGCAGAACAGAAATCTGGAGGTTTTGCTGCCCGATGAGGTGATCACGCTGCCGATGGACGGGAAGCTGATCGTCCAGGTGCTTGTGAACCTGCTGGACAACGCGGTCAGGCATACGTTACCCGACAGCAGCATCAGCCTTTCAGTATATGCTCGGGAGACCGAAGCGGTTTTCGAGATCAATGATAACGGCCGGGGGATCGAAGAGGGAATGGCGGACCGGCTGTTTGAAGGATTCGTCACCTCAAAAAATTCCGTCGTTGACGGCAAACGCGGAATTGGGCTGGGGCTTACCATTTGTAAGGCTGTTATCGAGGCGCATGGAGGAAGGATATGGGCGGAAAACCGCCCGGAGGGAGGCGCGCGCTTTGCGTTTTCCCTGCCGATGGAGGAGGTCCGGGATGATCAATGACCTGAATATACTCGTAATTGAGGACGATAAGCATATCTCGAACTTTATAGCGGTGTCCCTTAAAAAGGAGGGCTATAAAGTCATGATTGCCCAAAGCGCTGACGAAGGACTGTTCTTGTTTTCATCCAACCATCCGGATGTCGTTTTGCTGGATCTTGGGCTACCCGATAAGGATGGGCTAGAGGTGATCCGGGAAATCCGCAGCTTTTCCCAGACACCGGTGCTTGTGGTTTCAGCAAGGGGAGAGGAAAGGGAAAAGGTAGAGGCGCTGGATCTGGGCGCGGACGATTATGTTACAAAGCCGTTCCACATGGGGGAATTGCTGGCGAGGATTCGTGTAATCAAGCGGAAGTTGAACCAGAAACTAGCGCCCGTATCTTCCTCCGGCTTTTGTTGCGAATATCTGAGCGTGGAGTATGAGAAGCGCAGGGTGCTTGTTGACGGAAATGAGGTACATCTGACGCCCATGGAATACAAGCTGCTCCTTTTACTGATCGCCAATAAGGGGAAGGTTTTGACGCATAACTATATCGTTAAGGAAATATGGGGCTATGAGGAAAC
>JAEZIE010000235.1 GCA_023416175.1 Bacillota bacterium | reverse complement strand
CCTCTTCTTCCAAAGTAGCGTTGCGCTTGCGCTCATAGATGGAAAGGGCTAATAGCGCAATGCCCGCTACCGCCATCAGCGCGGCAAGCACGATGAGCACGGTAACCAATGTTCCGCTCATGCCGCCAGCGCTCGCCGGTTCTTCTTGGGCGGGGGTGGCAGAGGGTGCGGGCGAAGACAAAGAGACATAATCGGCATTGAGCTTGGCCTCATACGTATGCTGTACGCCTGAAGGATCGGACGCGGTGAGCGTAAACGCCAATTCGCGCGGCCCGCTGATAAGAAGATCCTTATCGATTGTGGTTTCGCCCAAAGGCAGGATATCCAGAGGCTCGATATTGCCCAGCTCTTTTTCCGAGATAAGGGCGTTTACCATATCCACATTGGAATTGTTCTGTATGGTAAAACGCACCTTCATACGACCACTATCGGTGAGCGGCTGAAGTACGGTGGCGGAAAGCGAAAGCGAGACATGGCTCGGGTCCACATACGGCCAGACCTCGTAGCTTGTGGTCCTGTTTTCATATGGCTGACCGGAAGCATCCGTACCCGTAACAACAAAGGATACGTTTCTTAGCTCCGTTGTCGTGACCGTATAGCTAAGCGTCTGCTCCTTGCCCGAATCAAGCTTAAAGGCTTCGGGGTTGACGGCGTTCCCCAACTCATCCTTAACGATAAGGTTGCTGATGGTCTGGTTGCCCTTGTTGTTCAGCACAAGGGTAAATACCACGCCCTCCGGAGTAGGGTCGCCCTTGGTCACGGTGATATCCATCTGTATGTTGACCACGGCAATGGTGAGCGGATCTATGGTGAGCGCTTTGCCCTCGCCGTTGATCTTATAGGTTATGGAGGGCTGGCTGACGATGTCCTGCCCGGCCAGAGTCAACTCATACGTTATGGTTTTGGACGTACCTGCCCCAAGGGTCAGGTTACTTGCAACCGCCGTGCTTCCCGCCGCCGGGTCATTTACGGTGACGCCGGTCATTTCAGCGGTCCCGGGGTTATTCAGCGTATAGGTCAACGTCACCTTTTCGCCGGATCTGCCGGATGTTTTGCTGGCGGTGCGCGTCGCCGTCATCTCAGCGGCGGGCGCCATACCCAGCGTAATAGGTACATCCTTGGATTTCGGGGCATTGTTTTCCGTCCAGGTAAGCGTATAGGTAATCGTCTGCCCCAGCATCTCCTCAGCGACCTCGATTGGGAAGGCAAAGCCCAGCTTTCCGTTGGGCGGTACCACCTGGCTGGACAATTGGCTGCTGCCGGACAATCCATACCCCGAAATGTTGATGTCCCGCATTTCGTAGGCGGAATCGTTCACAACGGAAAACCTCGCGGTGATTGTCCCCGCAGAAGTAATCTGTACAGGCTCGGTTGTGACCTGCACGGTGGCCGCAAGCGCTGAAGGCGCAAGCAGCAGCAAGAGTATCAATCCGCTTAATGCGGAAATAAGCTTTTTCATGGGATTATGGTATCTCCTTTGCAGTCTCTGAGGAGTATATACGTATCCTTCAATACGATACTACCACAAAATATGCTTTTTAAACCCGGGTGACCCAGCCGTGATTATCCTCGATATCCCCGAACTGTATACCTGTGAGCGTATCGTACAGCTTCTGCGTCACGTCGCCGATCCTGCCGCTGTTTACAATGATGCTCTTGCCTTTATAATGGAGTTCTCCGACAGGGGAAACCACGGCTGCCGTACCGACGCCGAATGCCTCCTTGAGTTCGCCGCTTTCTCCCGCTTCCACAAGCTCGGAAATCGAAATTCTACGCTCCTCGACCTTGAAACCCATCTCGGTTGCAAGCGTGAGTATGGATTTGCGTGTGATGCCGTCGAGTATGCTGCCTTCTATAGGGGCGGTGCAGATGGTGTCGCCAAGGAGGAACATCATGTTCATGGCGCCCACCTCTTCCACATACTTTCGCTCCACACCGTCCAGCCAGAGCACCTGGGTGTATCCCAGCGCGGCGGCTTCCTCCGCCGCCTTGAGACTCGCGGCATAGTTGCCACCGGTCTTCGCAAAGCCGGTTCCGCCTTTGACGGCCCTGACGTAATTGTCTTCCACATAGATGCGGATGGGCGCAAGGCCGGAAGGATAATACGCGCCGGACGGCGAACAGATGATGAAGTAAAGAAAGCGCTTCGCCCTATGTACGCCAAGTTCCGAACCATCTGCGATCAGCGTGGGACGCAGATACAACGTCGCACCCGGAGCGTGGGGAACCCAATCCCTGTCCAGATCCACAAGCGCCGCCATGGCCCGGTAATTGTCCTCCACATCGATCTGGGGCATGCACATTCTTTCCGCGCTCTTGTTGAAACGGCGGGCATTGTCCCGCGCGCGGAACAGAAGGATTTCATCCTTCTTGGAGCGGTATGCCTTAAGCCCTTCGAATATCTCCTGGGAATAGTGCAGCACAGGGCTTGCCGGATCGATCTGTAGGCTCTGGTAGGGCTGTATGCGTGCGTTGTACCACCCTTTTCCCTCTTCATACTCCATCATGAACATATGATCCGAAAAGACTTTGCCAAACCCCAGCTTGGTCTCATCCTGCGGCTTTGCCTTGGGAGCTGCAATTCTGCTGATGGTGAGTTCCATACTATCCCTCCGCTGTCTTTAAATTCGTTCCCGGCTGGCGGGAATAATCAACTGATGTCGTCGGAGCGGCCGCACCCTATATAGGAAACGCGCCATAGACCCTTCCGGTTTCCTTCGGCTGCACGCGGCCGTCGGTTTTTTCGATCAGCAGCCGCGAAAATGCCATAGCTTCTTCTTCCGGCACAACCATGTCCGCCTCCACGTCCTCCGCGTAGCGCACATCCTTCAAGTTGCCATCCTTACGTAAAAGCGGCTCAATCACCGCAAAACGTGAATAGTCTGTCTTAATCAAAAGCTTAGCGCACGGGCGCATTTCCACAATGCCCGCAGCCTCCATGCTCATGGACGCCGCTTTGGAATAAGCGCGGACCAAGCCCCCAGCCCCAAGCAGCACGCCGCCAAAATACCGCGTAACAACGCACAGTACGTCCGAGAGACCTTTTTGGCGGATGGCTTCCATCATGGGAAGGCCGGCGGTACCCGCAGGTTCTCCATCGTCGCTAAAGCGGGCGGCGGAAGCGTCCACGCCAATACAGTAGGCAAAACAGTTGTGGGTGGCATCCCAATGCTGTTTTCTAAGCTCCGCAAGCTTAGAAAGCGCCACATCCTCCTGCGTTACGGGAACGCAGCGGCCGATAAAGCGGGATTTCTGGATCACCAGCTCGATCTCGGCTTCCTTTTGCACCGTGCGGTACGTGCGCATCAGCCCAGCCGCACGCGGCAGAAGCCCTTCTTGCCTTTGCGGAGGATCACGCCGTCCCCCTGTACGCTTTCGGGAGAAAGCGCTAAGTACACGTCCTCCACCTTATCGTCGCCAACGAATACCGCGCCGCTTTCAATCAGCCTGCGCGCGTCGCTCTTGGATTTTGCAAGGTTGCCCTTCACCAGAAGGTCAACTACCCTAAGGCCGATCTCCTCCGCCTCCGCTGCGGAAAGCGTGACGGTGGGCATATGTGTAATGTCGCCGCCGCCGGAAAACAGTGCTTCCGCGGCGTCCATGGCCTTTTGCGCTTCCTCTTCGCCGTGCACCTGCTTCGTCAATTCAAAGGCAAGCACGCGCTTTGCTTCATTGATGGCGCTGTCCTTGAGCGCGCCCAGGCGGCGTACTTCCTCCATGGGTAGGAATGTTAAGAGCGCAAGGCAGCGCTCCACGTCCGCATCGTCCACGTTGCGCCAATATTGATAAAAATCGAATACGGGGCATTTTTCCTTATCCAGCCAAAGCGCGCCCTTTTCGGTCTTGCCCATTTTGCGGCCGTCGCTGGTGGTTAAAAGTGTGCAGGTGAGCGCAAACGCAGGCTTTTGCTCCTTGCGGCGGATGAGATCCGCGCCAGCTAGGATATTGCTCCACTGATCGTCCCCACCCATCTGCAGTACGCAGCCTTCCTTGCGGTTGAGCATGAGGAAATCATAGCTCTGCATGAGCATGTAGCCCATTTCAAAGAAGGTAAGTCCCTGCTCCATGCGGTTTTTATAGCAATCCGCTGCCAGCATGCGGTTCACGGAAAACAGCACGCCGATATCGCGCATAAACTCAAGGAAATTTAACGGCAGCAGCCAGTCGGCATTGTTTCGCACGATTGCTTTGCCTTCGCCAAAGTCCAAAAGGCGTGACATCTGTGCCTGGAACTTGCGGGCGTTATCCTGGATTTCCTCCTGCGTCATCATGCGGCGCATATCGGTCTTACCCGAAGGATCGCCAATCATGGTGGTGCCGCCGCCCAAAAGCGCGATGGGCCGGTGGCCTGCCCGCTGCATATGCGCCATTGCCATCAGAGCAACATAATGGCCCACATGCAGGCTGTCCGCCGTGGGGTCAAAACCTATATAAAACGTGATGCGTTCTTTGCCCATCAGTTCCCGAAGCTCTTCTGGATGCGATGCCTGCTTGACAAAGCCGCGTTCTTCCAATACGTCGAATGCGTTTCTCATGATGCCTGTCGTGTCCTCCCCAATCATGCGCTCTTTGCGCCTTTTGGCCCGCAAAACGGCAAACCCCGCAGGCCATTGCGCCTAATAGAATATCAGATACCGCGTTCTTTTGCAACGAAAGCGGCCTCCGGAAGCTCCCGCGCCACAATATCGTCGAGGATCGACGCCGCTTCCAATATTATATCACGGCATTTGATTTCTTCCGTGCGGTACTGCTCCTTGAGCGGGAAGCAGTCCACTTCGCCCATCTTCTTCCGATAGCGCTCGATCAGTTCCGTGGTGAGCGCCTTGATTTTATCGCTTTCATGCGCCCGTTCTTTGACAAAGAGCATGCCCAGTGCCATAATCGCACCCGTAAGCGCGCCGCAGATACCGCCCACCGCCATGCCGCCGCCAAACCCTGCGGCAAGCTTATACGCTTCGCGGTCCAGCTTCAGTCCGTAGACACGATCTGCGCCGATGAGCACATGCTCCGCACAGTTCCAATCCTCTTTGTATAAGAATTCGTTTTCCAGATAGTCCCGGAGCATTATGCCTTCTCCTCCAATATAGACGTACAATGCGGGCAGCGGGTCGCGCCATCCGAAATCTCGCTCTTGCAGTAGGGGCACTTGTGCGGCTCGGGAGCGGCTGCAGGGGCAGGCTCCGCTTTTTTGGTGCGCAGCTTGTTGATCAGCTTAACAAACAGGAATATGCTGAACGCAATGAGCAGGAAGTCAATCACGTTGGTAATAAACAAACCATAGTTAAAAGTTGCTACTCCGGCCGCCTGCGCATCCGCAAGTTTATCGTAGTGAACGTTGCTGTTTATAGGTATAAACATGTTGGTAAAATCCAAGCTGCCGGTAATCAAGCTTATTAACGGCATGAACAGATCGTTCACAACGCTGGTTACGATTTTTCCAAACGCACCGCCGATCATTACGCCAACGGCAAGATCAATCACATTTCCCTTTAACGCAAATTCCTTGAATTCCTTCAACATATACCTAGCCCCCTTCATGAGTACCAATATAGCACATTTGCCCGGTCAAAACAACGAAGGATATGGCATGAAAATGCTAACAATTCCTGAATTTTGAAGCCCAGTGGCCTATTAAAAAAGCGGCCGAAGCCGCTCAGAGTG
>JAEZIE010000155.1 GCA_023416175.1 Bacillota bacterium | reverse complement strand
TGACCTCCGCCATCAGCGAAATCGCCAACATCATCAGCGGAAATGTCATGACGCTGCTGACCGATGAAAACCTCTCATGCGATATCCTCCCGCCCAAGCTGATCACAGGCGAAGTGGACAAAGGCCGTTATTCCCTGGATACCGTTTCCTGTATTGTGACTTCCATGGGCAATATCTGCCTGGACATCATGCTCAACCCCCCACAATAAGCGCTGGAGACTTTTTGAAAGGCGGCTGTTGCAATATACATGTTCCATGTATATTGCAAGGATGTTTCTCCTGCGGAGAGACCCCAGGGTTCTAAAAGGGCGTCACTGGCGCCCTTTTTTGCTCCTTTGGAGCACCGAACCCGCTGCCGCGCTAAGTGCAATGAATCAATATTCACTGTATGCACGCCGCGACAGCTCCTTTTGCTTGTTAAATTAATTTCAATTCATATGTGCTCATTGGGGACAAACTGTGTTATGATAAAACGTGGCGCGCCTAGTGCCATGGATTAGAAAATCATCGCCTGTTCCCTATGGGGTCGGCGATAATAAGTTTTACCGAGGTTCATATGAAGAAACTGTTTTCCCGCGCGTTTGTCATTCTGCTGCTGCCTGTGCTGCTGCTTTCCGGCTGCGGCCCATCGCCCAATGAAAAGGTATCTGCCGTTGGATTTTATCTGGATACCGTTATCAGCATCACGGCCTATGGCGTAAAGCAGGAAGTCGTAGACGATGCACTGAATAAAGTCCAAGAGTATGAAAATCTGCTCTCCAAAACCATTGAGGGCAGCGACGTCTGGAATATCAACCACGCAAACGGAGCGCCCGTTGAGGTGAGCAACTATACGCGCGAGGTACTCGAAGCCTCCGCCAAGACCAGCGTTGCCTGCGGCGGTGCGTTTGATATCACCGTGGGACCTTCCGTGGCGCTGTGGGACTTCAAGAGCGAGACACCCTCCCTTCCGGATGCGCAGAAGCTCTCAGAAGCCGCAAAGCTGACGGACTATAAAAAGGTCAGTCTCAATGGAAACACCGTCACCTTGCCAGCGGGCATGAAGATTGACCTTGGCTCCATCGCAAAAGGCTATGTTACCGACGAGATCGCGGAATACTGCCGTTCCCGCGGCGTGAAGCGCGGTATCTTAAACTTTGGCGGCAATGTCATCGTCATCGGCACCCGGCCGGATGGCAACCCTTGGAACGTCGGCATTCAGGACCCCAAGGAGCCTACGGGCCAGCCGCTGATTACCCTGCCCACGACGGACGGCGCCGTAGTCACCAGCGGCGTCTATGAGCGCGGGTTCACACGGGACGGCGTGCGCTATCATCATATTTTAGATCCGAAAACGGGCTGGCCCGTTCAAAACGGCCTTGCCTCCGTTACCATACTGACCAAGGATTCCCTGACGGCGGATGCGTACGACACCGCCTGCTTTGTAATGGGTTTGGAAAAAGGTATGGCGCTTGTCGAGTCCATCCCCGAAATGGAAGCGGTGTTTATCGACGACGCGGGCAACATCTACTATTCCAGCGGCTTACAGAAATAAGCGGGAGTGCCCAAGCGATGAACCCATGGAGAGAAGTTCCCCTTGACGTATATGAAAGCCATATGAAGCTAAAATCCGTGGGCCAGCTTCAGGCACTCGATGCGCTCTATCGGGATCGTCTTGCTTCCTATCCTACAAAAAGCATTGCGTTTTGGGGCGTTGCGGGCGGCAACGGATTATCCCATATCGATCCTATGCGCTACGAAGTTGTGTATGGCGTGGACATCAACGAGGAATACCTTTCAGCTTGCCGTGACCGGTATCCTGCGCTTGCGGGAAAGCTCACGCTCCTTACGGCCGATCTGTCGCAGCCAACGGAGCTGCCCTATGCAGAGCTTGTGTTTGCGGATCTGTTGATCGAGTACATCGGCATTCCCGCCTTTATAGCACGGGTTGAGGCTTTAAAGCCCCGCATTCTCTGCTGCACCATACAACGCAACCTCGCGCAATCGTTCGTTTCCCCTTCCCCGTTTGCTAACGCGCTTTCAGCCGTCGGCAGCCTGCATGCGGACGTGGAGGAAGACGCGCTTACGAGGAGCCTTTCTGATATTGGCTACCACCTATTGTACCGAAGCAAAGTTCCTCTAGTAAATGGGAAACAAATTGTACGGCTGGACTATACAACCCGTTGACAAGGTCAACGGGTTTTCTGTTGATACGCGTACTTTTGTGCGCTGCAGAGTATCAATAAGCACGCTTGAGGATTCCCTGTTGCTATTTTGTCACGTATTTCGTCAGGAAAATTCACACGCATTTCTTTCCTTACATGGTAAAATGATAATAAAATACGACTTAAGACAAGCGAAAGGGTTGGGCTATGCTTCGCATTGCGCAATGCAACGATACTTTTTTACCCATTGTGGACGGCGTAGGGCGCGTGGCGTTTGAATACGCACAGTCGCTTGGCAAGCGCTCGCATGAGTGTTATGTGATTGTCCCCATGCGCGACGCGGGATACCGCGGAAAATATCCTTTTGAAATTGTGGATTTCGTCTCAGTTAAGGTGCCCGGTTCCCCCCAGTACAGCACCGGCATCGCCAAACTGGACAGCCACTACGTGTCCCGCATGGATATGCTGGAACTTGATATTGTCCATGCCCACAGCCCCGGCCCGGCAGGGTTGGAGGCGGCGCGTCTTGCCGCCAAGCACAAGATTCCGTTGATCGGCACGTTCCACTCCAAATATCAGGAGGATATCCTCCGCTATACCCGCAGCGAGGGCATCGCGCAGATCGGCGCAAAATACGTGGCAGATTTCTTTGACCGCTGCGACGAGGTCTGGACGGTCAGCAACCTGGCCGCACAGACGCTGCGCTCCTATGGCTATGCCGGCCGCATTGAGATTGTACAACACGGGACCAATATCCCCGTCGTCACCGAGGCGGACAAAGCTGCCGTCAAGGAGACCTTCGCCTTGAACGGCGATCCGGTTCTGCTTTATGTGGGGCAGATGGACCGGAAAAAGAATATCCGGCTCACACTCGAAGCTGCGGCGTCTCTGCATCGGAACGGCAAGCGCTTTCAGCTTGTGCTGGCCGGACAGGGCAAGGATTTTGACGCCATACGCACGCTTGCGGATGAGCTGCAGTTAAGCAATATCGTCCGATTTACCGGACATATTTCGGATGCGCGGATACTCAACGGCCTTTACGCCAGCGCATCGTTGTTCGTGTTTCCCTCTGCATACGATACGGCTGGCCTTGTCGTACGGGAAGCGGCGGCTGTAGGTACGCCCTCTGTCGTTCTTACGGACAGCGCCCCGGCGGAAGTGATTGAAGACGGAAAGAATGGTTTTTTGTGTGAGGACGATCCGGACTCCCTTTCCGCGGTAATGTTTGGGGCGTTATCCGATATGCATCACCTCAAAGCTGTGGGCGAGCGCGCGAAGGCAACGATTCCTGTTCCCTGGGATAAAGTGATGGACGGCGTGGAAGAGCGCTACCGCGCATTGGTGGAGCAAAGACACCCGGTTCTAAAGCGCAAGCGCGGGCCTTTGCGCAAGGAGCTGACACTGGTTGACCAATCGCTTGAAAAGCGAACGGTAGACATGCTGTGGCGCTTTGTGCGGCAGGATCTTGGGCACGTATACTCCTACCCGTATACGCCGCAAAAGCGAATTTCTGACGGCACGCATATTACCTCCCTGCCGCGTTCCACGCCCGAGGAGCAGGGCATGAACAGCCGCGATATCTTGTCGCTCTACCACGCACTCGACGCCAGCCTTTCCTCCAACCTTCATGCCATGATGGTGGTAAAAAGCGGGCATGTAATATCGGAAGGTTATTGGGCTCCGTATGATCGGGAGCATTTGCACCAGCTCTACTCGCTGAGCAAGAGCATCACCAGCACCGCCATCGGCATGCTCCTGGACGAGGGCAGGCTTTCCCTTTCTGAGCGGATTGTGGACCTGTTTGCGGATAAAATCCCTGACCCGTCCACGCACCAGTATAAGGATACGACTGTCTGGCATCTTTTGACCATGAGTACAGGCTCCCGCTTCAACGAGGTCGGCTCCGTGCTGGGGACGGATTGGGAGCAGGAGTTTTTGGACGCAGGCGTACGGTTTCCCGCAGGCACGCAGTTCAATTATAACTCCATGAACTCTTATATGCTGGCTGCCATCATCCGGCGCAAGACAGGCATGGGCCTGTTGGAATACTTAAAGCCCCGCCTGTTTGAACCCTTGGGCATACGGGACGTTGCTTGGGATACTTGCCCCAATGGTACGGAGAAAGGCGGCTGGGGCCTCTCTTTAAAGCTGGAGGACGTGGCAAAAATCGGTCTTTTGTATTTGCAGAAGGGCCGATATGTGGTAAATGGTGAGGAGCGTCAACTCCTAAGCGAGAACTGGATCAGGGAAGCAACCCGTATGCAGATCGAAACGCCCAACGGGGAATGCAAGGATGGTTATGGTTACCAGATCTGGTGCGCGCCCTATCCGGGCGGATATCTGTTTAACGGGGCATTTGGCCAGTATATGATTTTTCTGCCCCAGTACGATGCGCTTGTGGTGCTCTTCAGCGGTTCCCCTCTGCTGTTTGCCCAGACCGACACCTTGGACCATGTGCAGCGATGCTTCCAAAACGCCTTAAACGAGCCGCTTCCAAAGAATCCAGCAGCGCAGCGCGCGCTTGCATCGTTTTTGTCCGTGCTTTCCTGCCGCAACAAGGAGGACGCCTCCCCCAACGGCTGCATGCCCATGCCGTTTAACTGGGTTCGCGAGCAGCTTTCGGGCAACACGTTTACGTTTACGGAAAATAAGGCGGGCCTCTTCCCGTTTGTGCTGCAGTGCATTCACAACATCTTCCCGGCGGGTATTTCCTCCGTATCCTTCCGTACGGCGGAGGACGGGACGCTGGAACTTTCCATAAAAGAAGGGGAAGCGACGCATACCCTGCAGGTGAAGGAAGATGCGTTCACCCGCACCACAATTATGATCGGGGAAGAACAGCATCCTGTGGGTGTTTCCGCGCGGTTTGGCATGCTATCTAACGGCGAAGCACAATTGCGGCTGTACCTCTACTACCTCACCACGCCCTGCACCCGGGTGGTGACATTCGTGCTCAAAGAAGATATGCTGCATGTGACGCTGGATGAAAACCCGACGGTCCAAAAAGCTTCCGTCATGCTGATGACGCTGATACAGCTGGCATACAGTGAGTTCGGCAACGTTCTGCACCTAATGCGGCGCAGCCGGCTGAATAACCACTTGTTTTCCTTTGCAACTTCGTCCGTTACGGGCAAACGCATGACAGATCCATTAGCCTAAGGTGGTATTGCAATGAATAAGCGGCTTTATCGATCCAGCACCAACAAGATGATATTCGGCGTATGCGGCGGCGTATCGGAGTACTTTGATATCGACGTTTCCATCGTGCGTATTGTATGGGGCGTGCTTGCATTTACGTTCTTCGGGCTGGTTGCATATATGGTTGCAGCGTTTGTCCTGCCGACAGAGTAAATATGCATGCCCGCTACCCGAAAAAGCCCTGTTTTCCTGAGTAAAAATTGACAATGCATGAGTTTGTGGTATAATAGCCGCAAGCGGTTATTATACAGCTTATTTTTATGCGCGTGCGATCTTCGCCTGTAGCGAACGCACCTGCGCGGATTATACCATATCCGCTTCGCTTCTATGGTATAATGGTGCCTATGAATAGGAGTATGGAAATGGAAGATTCACCCGACCCAGCGCGATATATGGTTTCCTTGCTGTTATAGCGGGGAGTACACACGCAGGCTATACGGTATTGCCATGCCGTAGGATGCTTTGCCGTGTGTTTTTTTATGGACGTTTGGGGCAATTTACTCGTGTGTGAACTTAAGGAGGTTTTCTAAACCGTGAACGATGGCAATTTACTGGGGCAAATTTTACTGCAATTGGCTTTGATATTTATCAATGCCATATTTGCCTGCGCGGAAATCGCTATCATTTCGATCAATGACGCCAAGCTCAACAAGCTTTCGGCGGCAGGGAATAAAAAAGCAGTTACGCTTACCAAGCTGACCGGCCAGCCTGCGCGTTTTTTATCCACCATACAGGTGGGCATCACGTTGGCAGGCTTTATTGGAAGCGCGTTCGCCGCGGATAATTTCAGCGGCTATCTGACCGACCTGTTTTTAAGTTGGGGTTCAAAAATTCCACTTGCGACGCTGGATACGATCGCCACGCTGGTGATCACGCTTATCCTCTCCTACATCACGCTGGTGCTGGGAGAGCTTGTTCCCAAGCGTATCGCCATGCGCAACGCGGAAAAACTTGCGCTTGGGCTTTCCGGATTGATCTATGG
>JAEZIE010000113.1 GCA_023416175.1 Bacillota bacterium | reverse complement strand
ACGATTTCAGGCCCGCCCTCGCCCACGCCCATGGTGCCGATCGCGCCGTAACGGGTGTGGCTGTCCGAGCCCAATATCATGCTGCCGCAGGCCGCCATTTCCTCGCGCGCGTACATGTGGATAACGCTCAGATTGGCGGGCACGTAGATGCCGCCGAATTTCTTCGCCGCGGAAAGACCGAAGACATGATCGTCCTCGTTGATGGTACCGCCCACCGCGCATAGGGAGTTGTGGCAGTTGGTCATGGCATAAGGCACGGGGAAGGATTTAAGGCCGGAGCCGCGCGCTGTCTGGATAACGCCTACATAGGTAATATCGTGGGAAATCAGCTTATCAAACCGGATATTGAGCTTATCCGGCTGATTGGATACGTTATGGGCCTGCAAAATGGCGCTTGCGATGGTCTGTTTCCGCGCCAGCTCGGGCGCAGGAAATCCTTCGCCGCCCGGTACGGGAACGCCGTCCTTCAAATAGACGCCATGCGGTGAGAGCGTGATCATTGTTTTCCTCCCTCTCGTTCGATTCAAAACTTTTTAGGCGTAAAGCCAATTTCCCTATAGTGTATCAGCTTTTTTGCATGGCCGGAAGAGGGCTTCTTCTTAATGGGGCCATACATGGGTGCATATTATGTATAAATATACTATAGATATTTTAAATTTTCAAGCTGCTACGAGCTGTGAAACGCTTGACTTTATGGATGGTAACATAAATTCTCGCAAATACAGGGGTAACTACAAAGCGCAGGCATCGTCCGCCTGCGCTCATCTGAATTTTTATACATTGTATTTTTGTATACAGAATAATGTTTCTGCAAGGCCCGCACGAGGATTCCGGCTACTTCTGCTGCGCAAGGAACTCTAAAATTCCCTTTGCCGATTGCTCAGAAGCCGAAATAAAGTGATTGGGCTCGGAGATGTCCCCCAATGTATGCGCATCCGAATCATAAACTACATGGTATCGGGAGATTTCCACGCCAACAAGCGTAAACTGCGCGCAGACCTCTATGGAAGTAAACGCAAGGTTGGGCGGAATAAAACCCAGGATATGCAGCAGGGAGTTTGCGCTGCGGTTGATGTGCGAGGGTATGGGCACGCCATGTAATTCCCGGCATCGGGATACCACCTCATCAATCGAGCGGGTGGTGGACTGGAGTAGCAGACGCGGCTCCGTGCCAACAACCCGGTCTTCCTCATCCATGATCAGCTGTTCGCCAAAGAAGGACGGCCGGTTCTCTATGGGCGGCAGGCTATCGTACACCCATTCGCCAAACTCCATTGCAGGTTCAAGCGAGGGGAACAATGTGAGCACATGCACCTCCTCGCGCGTCTCCACCTCAATACCGGGGATGAATATAAGGCCGCGCGCATCCGCTGCGGCTTTCATGGCCGGAAGATTGCGCGCGCAGTTATGATCGCACACGGAAATCGCCTGCAGCCCTTTGAGGTACGCCATGTTGGCGATGTTGTTCGGCGTCATATCCGATGAGGCGCAGGGAGAGAGGCAGGAATGGATATGCAGATCGGCAGCCAGTTTCATCATAGCGCTACACCGAAGGAATTCCTGAGGCCGCCATGAGGTGGCAGATTTCAAACGTCGTTTTTTCGCTCAGCAATACAGCAATCCCTTCCTGCGCCGCTTTTTCTAAGGAAGCGGGCTCGGGCGAAATGCCTTCGGGATGGATGATGCAGGCCATTTCATGCAGCGACGCCACCGCAATCACATTCATGTGCGTCTGCACCGTTACCCAGGCGCAGCCATATACGCCCTTTGCCATGACCCAACTGAGTAGGTCGCAGGCATAGCCCGCGCGCACCTCAGTGTCCGGGCAGGGTTGTGCCAGGCGCGCGCCCAGCAGGGTACTTAATTCCGAAACCAGCATAGTATTCCTCCTTCTCTTTTGATGGGGGATTTTACCCAATCGGCCGTTCAGCCGCGCTTTTCAGCGCTTGCCAGGTCGGCCATTTCCTGCGCTAATATGCGTAGTTTATCCCGCAACTTGAAGATGCAATCCATCTCCACTGCCTGCCCGCATACGATATCTTCCGCCAGCGTCCGGCAGCTTGGCGAGCCACAGGAGCCGCAATCCAACCCCGGCAGGCTTTTCACTATGACCTCCATCCGGTCCATCATGCGCATGGCCTCGTTCACATCATCCGAAAGTTTCATGATACTGCGCGGCTCAAAGGGCCTGCTGTACCGGATGATAGGGGAATTCACATACTCCTGCACATGTGGGTCCCGCTCAAGATCCGTGCGGGGAAACGCGTTCGCGAGTCTGCGGTTCCGGTTTTTGGAAACGAACTGGTTTTCAAAAAGCAGCGGCCCGCCCACACAGCCGCCCACGCAGGCGGATGCTTCCACCAACTGCAGCTTTTTAAGACGCTCGTTGTCGATCTCCTCCAGGCATTGTATGACGTTATAGATTCCGTCCACCGCAAGGTAATGCTCGGTGCCGACCGCGGAGCTTAAGCCCCCCACCACCGCCGTACCCAATCCGTACGCACCCGCGGGGAACGCGACCTCCCGGTGCGCGCCGCCTTCACCCATGTGCTCAAGCAGCGGTGCGTAAAGGTCCAGCAACGAAAACACGCCGTTGACCTCGCTCTTTTCGATGCCGAGCGGGCTTTTGATATTGGTCATGCGCGCGGCGCAAGGGGAAATGTAATAGCAGCCCACAGTCTCCCGCGGGACGCCTGTCTTTTTGCAGAATTCGGTTTTCGCTATGCGGGCGGAAATCTCCGCGGCGGAAACGAACGGCGAAAGGTTATCAATGAGATTGGGGAACATGGTGGTGACAAGACGGGGAATGACCGGGCAATTGCAGGAGATGACGGGAAAGTTCGCCTCCCCGGAACGAAGATAAAGCCTGAGCGCCTCGGCCTCGATTTCAGCCCCGCGCGCTTCTTCATATATGGCGTCAAACCCCAAAGCGTAAAGCGCCTCAAACAGGTCTCCAAGGTCGCCCTGCAAACGGAACTGGGAGTAGATTGGCGCACATGGAACAACGATATTGTATTTGAACAGATTGAGTTCGCCAAGAGGCGTAGTCACTGCGGTCATGGCATGGTGGGGGCAGGCGCGCAGGCACTCCCCACAATCGATACACCGCTCGTCGATGATGACAGCCTTGCCCCGCTGTACGCGGATGGCCTCGGTAGGGCAATTTTTAATGCAGTTGGTGCAGCCGACACATTTTCTGCGGTCCACCCGGACCGAATGCTTGTACAACATGGCGATCCTCCATGATGCGTTATGTTGTCCCGGAAGGTGCGTTCAAATAATACCTCGCTTCAATGCGCGTACCCTTGCCCAGCTCACTTTCAATATGGAAGCTGTCGGAATGCCTACGGATATTGGGCAGACCCATGCCCGCTCCAAATCCCAGATTGCGTACGCTCTCAGGAGCGGTAGAATAGCCTTCCTTAAGCGCAAGTTCAATATCCGCAATCCCGGGGCCGCCGTCTTCGCTGATTAAAAGGATTTCCTGCGGGCTGACTTCCAGACGTACGGTCCCGCCGATGGAGTGAATGATCAGATTCATTTCGGATTCATAAGCGGCGATCGCAACATCGCGAATCACCCGCGAAGAAATGCCGAGTTTTTTTAATACTGCCTTGATTTTGCTCGAAGCATCGCCCGCCGTATCGAATCCCCCATGGGCGACAGGAAATGTCTGTACAAATGCCGCGCCCATAGTCACCCTCTTTTGCAACCCGTCAGGCCCGCACCATAAAGCATGCCGCAGCATTCATAAAGCGAAAGCATTGTGCTCAGAAGCACAATGTTCTGCGCTTTGGCGCGCTCTAACATATCCTCTTCCACCGTTTTTCCGGATACAAATACCACGCAGGGAAGCTCCAGCAATTCCGCAGTGCGGATAACGTGCGCATTGACGAGGCCCGTTAAGAGCAGCGTTTCCGCATCCATAAACGCCAAAACGTCGCTCATCAGATCCGCACCAAAGGCGGAAGTCACCTCTCGTTCAAGCTGCTCCGGGCAGCACAGTACGCGCGCATTCAATAGTTCCGCCACCCTGGCTATCTTCATCCAAATCCTCCGGTGGGACGAAATTCACGCCATTGCCGATACCTGCTGCGCAAGCGTCGCATAGGCGTGTGCAATATATAGATGAGTGTACTTCATTTTAGAGGAAAAATCCACAAAACTTTCGGTCTCATAGTTGGAAAGCTCTGTAAACGCATCCTCATACTTGCTAAAGCACTCCTCCATAGCCAAAAGCACCGGATTGCTCCCCGTCTCCCCCTTAAGAAACACGTCCTTGGCGGCTTTTAATTCTGTAAGCAGCGCCGCGGCTTTATTTTTTCCGTCTTCAGGCTTCTGCTGCTCCTTGTCAAAGGCAAGAGAAGCTTCCGCCATCTCCGTCTGAAGGGAATTGAGTGCCGCAAACCCATCCTTGATTCGTGCAAGCTGCGCTTCGGTTGCCGTCACGCGGAGCGTGCTCATGGGCGCAAGGAAGGTATAGAGTGCGCTGTCCAGTCCATCCGCCGTCAATTGCGTGCGTACCTGATCGAGGCTCTCCCTTTTTGTGTATGCCGCCGCAAGCACGCGGTACTTTCCCTCGTCTTCCATCACATAGCCGCCTGCGCCGCGTTTTTGGAGCAATTCCGCCTCAGCGTCAGCATTGGCCTGTGTGCTGTATACGCCCATCTGCAGCGCGAAGCATTCCATAGCGGGCAGTTCCACATCGGCTGTTACAGTCTCGCCCGAGGCCTCATTTATGGGCTCTGTTTGCTCAGGCAATTCCGCGTTTGCGCCGGGCGTGACCGTGGCGGGGCTTCCTTTGAGCTGGCCGTCCACCCACGCAAATACGGGAGCCACCACATTTTGCGCAACCCACGTGCCCGCAGCCGAAGCGCTGACCAGGTACACCACCGCTGCAATCACGATAAGAGCCAATATTGCCTTGCCCGCGCCCCCGCCTTCGGGCGCCGCATAACGCCTTCTACGCCTTCTACGCCGAAATTCCATACCTTCTTCCCCCTTGTCCGTGTATAGTACAAGGTATGTTGCCGGGGGCAAATTATGCCGTTATATATGGGCGGGAAATCAGGCGGAAAAGAAATGCCGCAAGGATCAACCTGTGCTTTTTAGTTTTCTATTGGACTTGTATTTTATGCCTTACTGTTAAAACTGAAGAAGTATCTCTTGCTGAAGTATAACTTACTCTTGCGATAATCTCATATTTACCCGGGGGTAGGATCAATTGTTCCTGCGCAAGAAACTCTTTCCAGAACTTAACGGCGCTTTCGTCGGAATCCAGATGTCTTCCCATATATTTTTTAAATGGATATTCAACCGGCACGCCTTTTTCGATTTTTTGCGGACAAATCACATCTCTCTGGACAAGATCAAGATCGCCGTTGAAATACTCTCCTCCGCCGATGGCAAATTTGAGGAGCGGGTCGCCCGTAAAAAATTCAAATGTCTGGTCGTCTCCAACATAGGTCAAAACGGCCTTACAGGTGATTTCTTCATCCTCGCGATACCTGCTTTTCGGCAGGACAAGTTCCAGGCTCAAATTTTCGTCCTGATCTGTCACGGATACAGGGCCGTCAACGGAACATCCGCTTAAAGATGCTAAGATCAAAGCTGCCACAATGATGATCGCCTTTCTAAGCATGGAGCCACCTCCCAATTAACATAAATACGTTGATATTCCTCAAATTTACTACATCCATAAAACATCCGGTGCAATATTAAAATTAAAAATGGCTGCCTCCACAGAGTACAGCCATATTCGTTATTGTTGTTACAGTCTGCTCCTTGGTCTGCGGCGCTCGGGACGCTTCTCCTGCCGTTTTTCCTGTGGCAGCACCTCGTAGGGCGCGTCCACATTGGCGGCGGCGTCTTCCTGCAGCCCGTGCGCCAGTATGATGGGCGGGAGTGACCCGGAATCGGAGGAAACGTCGTATTCCTCCGTCGCGGGGCCAAGCGCGATGGCGTTGCTGACGTACTTTTTGAGTGTGAAGCGGAACGATGTACCCTGGCCTTCCTTGCTCTCCACAGCGATCATCTCGCCGAGCTTGGAGATAATATTGCGTGCAATGGAAAGGCCCAGGCCCGTGCCGCCTTCCTTGCGGGATTTGTCCACCTTGTAGAAGCGGTCAAATACATGCGGGATATCCTTTTCGGGGATGCCGCAGCCGGTATCCTTCACGCAGATGTTGATCCGAACACCGTCCTCGCCATAGAGCGTGATGGTCCCGCCTTCCGGCGTATAGCGCATGGCGTTATCAATCAGAATAACAAGCACCTGCTCCACGCGGTCCGGATCGGTCACAACATGGGGGAGTTTTGGCGCGTCCACAATCAGCGTAATACCGCGCTGCGCAGCCTCTTTGAGGTAGCTCTGGCGCACATCCTCAAGTATCTCGTTGATGTCCACCTCGAGAAGCTCCATATACTCGGTACCCGCCTGCAGCCGGGAAAGCTGCAGCATATCCGTTATGAGGCGGGAAAGCCGCACGACCTCTTTGAGCATAATACGGTAATACCGCTGCCTGTCCTCTTCTTCCTTCACCATGCCGTCGGCCAGTGGTTCTAACAGCCCCCGCACGGCGGTAAGCGGCGTTCTCAGCTCATGGCTGACGTTTGCCACATATTCGCGCCGGGTGCGCTCCAGCCGCTCCATCTCGGTCATATCCTTAAAGAGCCCCACCACGCCCGTGCGCTCGCCCTGCTCCGTCACGACAGGGGAGATTGTGATCCAGAGCATTTTGTCCCCCGGGAGCTGGTAGCGTATGTTCTGCATTTCTCCCGTACGGTAGACCTCATCAAACGCGTCCCAGATGGCGGAATCGGGTATCAGCTCGATGCGGGAATTCACGCGTACGGATCCGAACATGCGCATCAGCGCCGGGTTGAAATGCGTGAGCACGCCAACGCTGTCGGTGGCCGCAATGCCCTCCGAAAAGCTGTACAATAGCTGGTTAAGCTGGCTCTTTTCCGCGCGCAACTGATAGATGGTCTGGGAGAGCGTATCGCACATCTGGTTGAGCGCGCGCGCAAGCATGCCGACCTCGCCCACCTCTTTTTCGCTGGCGCGGATCTTGAAATTGCCCTGGCTCATTTCTATGGCAACGCCCGCCATCTCATGCAGCGGCTCCGCAAGACGCCTTACGCCGAAAGAGGAGGCCACCAGCATTACCGGCAGCACCACTGCCACCACCAGCAGCAGCGAACGGTTGAGCCGCTCGGTCGTAGTGTTGATCTCTTCCTCAGATTTTAATAAGAACACGCTGCCCGTCACATTGCCGTTTACATCCTTTACCGGAATGCAGATGGACAATGCAAGCCGTCCGTCCGGCGTGCGGATGTCATCGTGACGGGTGGTCTCGCCTTCAAGCGCCTTATGG
>JAEZIE010000099.1 GCA_023416175.1 Bacillota bacterium | reverse complement strand
TTTTCACCCTTCCATTTCTACCGTATCTTTCAGGCGTATGTCGGCCTGCCCGTCATGAGCTATGTGCGCTACCGCCGCCTTGCGCACGCGGCAGCGGAGCTTGTTGTGGGCAAGCGCGTTGTGGATGTTGCGCTGGATTGGGGCTTTGATACCCACGCCGGATTTACCCGTGCGTTTACAAAGACGTTTGGCGTAACGCCGGAGCGTTACCGCATGCACGGCACCGGCCGGATCCCTGCCCCCGTAGACCTTAAACAACTATGTGACTATCAATTAACGGGAGGAATTGTGATGGAACCGAAATTTGTCACCCGCCCCGCATTCTATGTAGCGGGCTACCACCTGCGCACCACCTCGGTGAACGGGGAAAACAGCAAGGAGATCCCCGCCTTCTGGCAGGAGTATATGAAGACCAACGCCGATACGCTGCACAGCGCGTTTACGCCGGTCAGCCACAGCGAATACGGAATTTGTATGGACATGGATATGGAAACGAGCGAGTTTTCCTATGTCATCGGCCTGGAAGTGGCGGACCCAAATAGCGTCCCCAAAGAGTTCCACAAGGCGCTTGTGCCTGCGGCGACCTATGCCGTGTTTACCACTCCGCCTACGGAGCAGGAAGGGTTTGTTGCCGCCATTCAGGGTACCTGGGCCTTTATCTATGAGCAGTGGTTCCCGGCCTCGGGCTATGAATATGCGCCTGGCTGCGCGGACTTTGAGCTTTATGACGAGCGCTGCATGGGCGAAAGCGGCAAACAGATCGATGTTTATATCCCTGTCATGAAAAAGGCATAACCAACGGCAATGCAAGGCCCGCCGCTTTTCCGGCGGGCCTTTAAGTATTTAAGTACGTAGGGGTTCTACCCCAAACCCCGCCTAGGGCCGTAACGGCCCTAGGAACCCTATTTGTGAACGTCCTAGATAAGTTCATGGGGAAGGGATGCGGCAGTCGTAAATTTCTACCCCCGCAGAAACAGCCGGGCAGCGGCGGTACCCAACACCACGCCGCCCAAGCTAAAGCATACGTTCAAGCCTATGTTCAACAGCCCCGCGCCATAGTTCCCGGCGGAAAACAGGCTCAGTGTTTCATAGCTGAATGCAGAAAATGTTGTAAATCCGCCGAGTATCCCCGTGACAAGAAACACTTTTGCTTCCGGGGAAATACGGTTTTCCCCGAGCGTCAGGACAAGGCCGATCAGGAATGCGCCTAGCGTATTGACAATCAGCGTCGCATAGGGGAACTGCGCCCCCAATAGTTTTGGCGCAAGGAGGTTGACCAGGTAACGCAGGATACAGCCAATAAAACCGCCAAGCCCAACATAGAGTACCTTTAGCATCCTATTCTCCACAAAAAAGCTCCCGTAAGCCAGGAGCCGCAAGTCTCAGGCGATACCGCCCGCCTTATTATAGCACGGTTTTTCGGAATATAAAGATGAAGCAGGACGGGTCAGCGCAGCACCCTGTCCATCAAATACCCTTCCATGCCATCCGCATCGCTCACCTGCAGCGTCCCGATATCTAGCCGCACCATCAGCCCATATAAAATCAAAGCGCCGAACAGGATAATATCGTGCCGGTCGGTGAGCAGCGGGTGCTGCCGCCGCGTATCTCCCATGGCAAGGAGGCTATTATACAGCGAAAGTACGCCCTCCTGTGTCAGCGTTTCGCGGTTGACACGGCGGCTGTCGTAGGCGGTAAGCCCCGCCTGCAGCGCACCCAGCGTGGTGATGGTACCACCCACCCCTGTCCAGCGTTGTTCTCCGATACCGGCAAGCGTATTCTCTATCGTTCGGTGAAGCCAGGACTCAACGGCATTTGGAATGTCCTCCTGCGTAAAGCCTTCGCACAGTTCTTTGGCCCTTACGCAGCCGATGGGGAAGCTATGCGCGTGAAGCGGGGTGATGACCTGCGCGCTGCCGCCGCCAATGTCGATTAAGCCGCCGCCGATCTGCCCCGTTGCGCCAAGGAAGGCAAGCCGCGCTTCTTCTTCTCCGGAAAGCACCTCGACCTCGATATTGGAGTGCTTGCGTACCCGTTCAACAAACGCCATACGGTTCTTTGCGTCGCGAACGGCGCTGGTAGCATAGGCGTATATCGCCTGTGCCCCCTGTTCCGCGGCGAGGGCACAAAATTGCGTAATGGCCGCAATCGAACGTTCTATAGCGGCTTCCTGAAGGCAGCCGGTATTCAGCAACCCCTCCGCCAGCCGCGTGGTAATGAGGCGTTTAGGCGCAAAAGCCGCCACACCCTGCGGTGTGACGGTCGCATTGAAATATCGTATGGAATTGCTGCCGATATCGATGACGGCGGCACGTATCCCGTTCACTGTAATGGCGTTTCCCTGTAAAATTTATAATCGTCGGGGCTTACGTAGCCCAGCTTCTCACGCGCATATTGCATCATATATTCATCGGTTTGCACATAACCCAGCATGCCGTTCAAACGCTGCTCTTCGAGCAGCATGGCTTGATAGTCTTGATTGAGCTGCGCTTTTTCCTTTTCAATTTGCGAAAGCTTGGCGCTCTGGGAAACATATACAAAAACCAGCCCAAGCAGCACCAAACAACACCCCAGCAGGATATGCTGCGGCCGCAACAATGCACTGCGTTTCGCTTTCTTCATAGCGATCACCCTCGCTTTTGTATATCGAAACAATTGCGCGCGAGTTTAGCATTACTTCCGCCACAAACAAATGTCCTGCCCAATTGATCAGCAGGTTTTCTGTAGGCCAAATGCGCTTCACGCATATCTTTCCCAAGGGATTTGGAAATGATCAATGGCAGTTACGCTGAAAGAATATAAATCTTTCCAAGTATAGTATTTATTATAGCATTCATCTTCTTGCAAGTATAGAGTGAAACAACCGAAAAAAAAGGTAACTTAGGCTCCATTGCTCTAAAAAAAAGCCAGAAATATATCCAAACAGTAAATATATGCGGACCTCGCCCCCCGTGGCGTAGAGAAGACTTATCGCAAGAAGCCCGGTTGTACCCAAAACAAATAATCCGTCGCACAGCGTGCACATAAAGCGCCCCCGGAATATGCGGCGGATCAGACGACATCCGTCATACAGAATTCCTGCGGCGATGCCGCCATAAGCAAGCGCAAGGAAGGCCGCAGGCTGGAGCAGGGTGTTGTTCATCGGAACATGCGGGAGAGCAGGCCGGGGCGGCGTTCCGGCGTGGCGGGCTCGTATTCCATAGAGACGACCTCGCCCTCGATGACCACCTGCCCGTCGTCCAAATTCAGCTTGGACAGATGCAGCCCTTCGCCTTCTATCCTAAGGCCGCCCGCCTCGGTTTCAAGTATAATTTCCTGCTCGTTAAAGCTTTCCACGTCGCTTACGCCCGTGACGCTTGTGCGGCTCCGGTTATCGATGTGAACGGTATGTGTGCGCGTGCGGGATTTCCCGCTATCCAGCTCCCGATAATCGGGCATATGCTTTTCCTCCTTTGGTTATGGGCGTAGAGCAACTTTCTCAAAATATAGCCCTAGTCTATGCGGATCTTTTGCCGTCCCACGTTGCCTCATACACGCAGCGTAGCGCTGCTACGCGGTGCTTCTTCGGCTTAGCGGGGCGGCAAAATCTCTCGCATATCCATTAGCTATCTTTTCGTCAGTTGCTCTAGACCCCCTGTCATAGCATGCTATGCGCACGTATGCGCGTTTATACGGTGATTATGTAAATTCTTTGTGACGCGAAAGAAAACGCCCGTAAATAGCCCGATTCTCAAAAAGCCCGTATTGTCTGTGCTATTGACAATGCCATACGCATACTCTATAGTTATTACAACTGGAGTTATCTCTTCCGTGCTGATCTTTTTGGCAATTTCCCTTAGGGTAAAACACCAAACGCTTGCCTAAATCCGTGTAGGCTTGGTTTAAGCAGCCGGTTTTCGGGTATCCTATATTGCATCACCATCGATTGTCCATGCAAAAAAAAGCACACGTGTTTGCCCATTTCACAGGGTTATCTTCTGTGCGCAATGTCGTCTTGTTGCTGCGCCGCAGATCATATAAAAATTTCGTACGTCTATGAAAGGAGAGGTGGAGTTGAATAAGGAAGCTCTACAAACAAAGAGCCTTGCTGATCTAAGAGAACTTGCAAGGCTTGCCGGGGTGAAATCTATAACAAAGTATCGCAAAAATGAACTTATAGATATGCTGCTCGGCGACGACCCGGGCTCTCAGGAAGAAGAACAGCCGGTGCTCTCTAAAGAAAAACCGGATGAAGACGAACCCCTAATGCTCAACGTTGAGGAGGCGGAGGCTCGTCCGCCGGCTCGCCGCCAAAGGAGCGCCGTGGTATCTGCCACGGTATCCGCCGCGGCCCCCGAAGAACAGGCAGCAGCGCCCCAGGCGCCCGCAACATTCACCCCTCCCGCGCGCGAGCCGGAAGAGTTTCGCAAGCCCGCCTATGTTGCCCCCGGTTATCAGGCAAAGACGCAGGGCGACGCAGCCTATCAGCCGCGCCGCACGTATGGCGGCTATCAACAACAGCAGGGTGATACCGGCTATCAACCGCGCCGTACCTATGGCGGTTACCAGCAGCAACAGCAGCAGGGGAATTACCAGCAGCGTCGGCCGTACAACAATAATTTTCAACAGCAGGGCGCTCCTTATCAGCAGCCCGCCTATCAGCAGCAGCCTGCTTACCAGCAGCCCGCCTATCAGCAACAGCCTGCAGGTTACCAGCAGCAAAGTGGTTATCAGCCCACCGGCGGTTACCAGCAGCCCGCCGGCTTCCAACAGCCTCCGCAGCCTTCAAGCTTCCAGCAACCCCAGCCTTACGCGCCGGAGCAGGAAGCGGGGGATGCCCAGGGCTACCGCCGTCAGGATGGGTATTACAACAAGGAATACGGCACCAGCAATCCCGCCGTCCCCGAGCTACTGCAGGGCGGCGATTGCGGGGATGCCGAAGGCGTTTTGGAAGTCCTGCCCGACGGTTACGGCTTCCTGCGTTCGGACAATTACCTTCCCGGCAACCGGGACGTCTATGTTTCCATCGCGCAGATCAGGCGCTTCTCTTTAAAGACCGGCGATATGGTCACCGGTAAAACCCGTCCCTCCAAAGAGGGCGAGCGTTTCCTTGCGCTTTTGTACATCACTGCCATCAACGGCGTCACGCCCGAAGAAATGGGCCCGCGCAGGCCGTTTGAAGAGCTTGTGCCCGTTTACCCCGATGAAAGGCTCACCCTTGAATATCCGGGGCAGAACAATCTCGCCATTCGCCTGATTGACCTTATTGCGCCCATCGGCAAAGGACAGCGCGGTATGATCGTGGCACAGCCCAAGGCCGGTAAGACAACGCTGTTAAAGAATATTGCAAACGGCATTGCAAAGAACCATCCGGATGCACATCTGATGGTGCTGCTCATCGACGAGCGCCCGGAAGAAGTGACGGATATGCAAAGAAGTATCAGAGGCGAAGTGCTCTTTTCCACGTTTGATGAACTGCCTGAGCACCACACCCGTGTGGCGGAAATGGTACTCGAGCGTGCCATGCGCCTTGTGGAAATGGGCAAGGACGTCATCATATTGATGGATAGCCTGACCCGTTTGGCGCGCGCCTACAACCTTTCCATCCCGCCCACAGGAAGAACGCTTTCGGGCGGCTTGGATCCCGGCGCGCTGCACAAGCCCAAACGCTTTTTCGGCGCGGCCCGCAACATTGAAAATGGCGGCAGTCTCACCGTTATTGCGACAGCCCTTGTGGAAACCGGCAGCCGCATGGACGATATCATATTTGAAGAGTTCAAAGGCACCGGCAATATGGAAATTCACTTGGACCGCAAACTGTCCGAAAAGCGAATTTTCCCGGCTATTGATATCTACAAATCCGGTACGCGCCGCGAAGAGCTGCTGCTTAGTAAAGCCGAACTGGAAGGCGTGTTCACTATGCGCCGCGTACTGTCCGGCGGAAACCCGGCGGATGTGACGGAGCAGTTTATCAACATGCTGGAAAAGACACACACAAACGAGGAGTTCCTCAGCCGCCTCAAGGAATGGCTGAGCATCTACGAAAAGGACGGCTACACCACCTCCTCACGCTTTGGCAAGTAATATCAACTGAAAATGCGGGGGCAAGCGGAAGAAATAAGCCGGTTGCCCCCGCTTTTTTCAATGAATTTCAAACAAAACCCATTGCATTCTTCCGCCGTGCTGTTATATAATACTTAGGCTGACGCATTCTGCGGCGTGACCGCTTAAGCGCCGCTGTAGATAATCGGTTACAAAAGGTTGAACCGGAAAGGGTGAATTGACAATGAAGAAGGATATACATCCCGGCTATGGTGAATCCGTCGTCCGTTGCGCTTGTGGCGAAACGTTCACGACCGGCTCCGTAAAGGGCGAGCTTAAGGTGGAAATTTGCTCCAAGTGCCACCCCTTCTATACCGGCAGGCAGAAGCTGGTAGACAGCGGCGGCCGCGTAGACCGTTTCAAGAAGCGTTACGGAATGTAAGATTTGCAGCCTTCCGCTGCAGGAACGCAAAGCTATGGAGCCTTCCGATGAGGAAGGCTTTTAGTTGTCGAAAAATTGCCTGGCGGCACTTTTTCGACTTACAACCTGTCTACGGCACGGGCACAACGTTCCTGCAATGCGCAAGGCTTTCCGCCACCACCGCGCGTGTCGCTTTTCGGCGGTTGGAAGCTTCAGGGCTGCGGCCCCCGAATCCCCAAGGGTATCGATAGTCTGGAGCCTTCCGATGCGGAAGGTTTTTTGGTATAGTCCGGCAATTACATGCCCGCTAAAATGACAGAGGCGGCGCTCCTGTGTTATAATAAATAGATAGGCGCGCATGATCGCGCGCTTGAACAGGAGAAAAATATGAAAAAACAAAACGAAGAAGCGAAGATCTGCTCCATCGGCGGGCAGGCGGTGATGGAAGGGGTCATGATGAAGGCTCCTACCGGCATTGCACTTGCGGTACGCCGGGCGGACGGAAGCATCGCTACCGAATATACCCCGCAGGAAAACAAAGCGAAAAAGGGCACTTTCTTAGGCTGGCCTATCGTGCGTGGCGTGGTCATATTTATCGACTCGCTGACCACCGGCATGCGCACCATCACCCGCTCTGCGGAGCTGTACGGGGAAGAAATCACGGAGGAGCCCTCCAAGTTTGAGAAGTGGCTCTCTCGCGTCACCGGAAGGCCGGTGGATAAAATTGTGGTGGATATCGCGGTGGTACTCGCCGTCCTGCTGGCGGTCGGCCTGTTTTTCATGCTGCCCACGTTTTTGAGCGGCCTGATACTAAGGGGCTATCAAGGCGCGACCATCTGGAAGAGCATTACGGAAGGGTTTGTTCGGCTGGCTATATTCTTAGGGTACTTGTTTGCCATCAGCAGGTTGAAGGAAACCAAGCGCCTGTTCATGTATCACGGGGCAGAGCATAAGACCATCGCCTGCTATGAGCACGGCGCGGAGTTAACGCCGGAAAGCGCAATACAGTATTCCCGCCTGCATCCTCGCTGCGGCACGAATTACCTGTTCCTTGTCATGGCTATCAGCATTCTGTTCTTTGCCGTGGTAGGTTTTAACGCGAACTTCTGGCTCAGGCTGTTCTCCCGCATTCTGTTCCTGCCCGTGGTCGCGGGCATCTCCTACGAGGCGCTGCGCTTTGGCGGAAGATCGGAAAGCCTGCTTGCTCGCATCGTGCGCGCGCCGGGCATGGCGCTCCAGCACATCACCACAGTAGAGCCGGACGAAGAGATGCTTGAAGTGGCGATCACCGCGTTCAAGATTGCATTGGATCCCAAAGCGTATCAGGAGCAGAAGCAAGCCGAGGAAGACGCCGTAAAAGAATCCGCCCAGGCCGAAGCAAATTCTGCCGAAGGCGCAGAACAGCCGGCCGCCGAGC
>JAEZIE010000065.1 GCA_023416175.1 Bacillota bacterium | reverse complement strand
GGTGCCGCGCACATACACCGGGGTAAGGGTCAGGTCGGGTTCATCGCCGGACGGTTCGGGTGCGCCGGAAGAGGCGTACCACGAGTCTAGGTTATCTGCAACGAAACTATAGCGATTTGCAAGGTTCGTAGTGTCGCCCAGGAACACCTCATAGTCGGTAGCAGTGACGATAGGCTTATAGACGTAGACGGTGAAGTGGGGGGTAGTCGTCCCACCGCCCGCATTTTTGATGGTGCTGTGGGAAATAAGCTCCGTTTCCTTGTCCGCGCGCTTTACGGAGGTGATGGTTACAGTCGTAGTATCCGCAGTGGGGTATTCGGTGGACGGCGAAAACCCGTATTCCAATGAGGGAACGCCACCCAGAATAGCGCCGGTAGCGGTAGCATGCTTCCAAGTGACGCCTGTAACCGCGTTGGCAAGCGTGACCGGATTGGTCAGGTATACCGCAAGGTTTTGCGTAGTGATTTCGGGCTTGAAGACATTGATATTAAAGCCATCGGAACCCGTTTCCGTTTGCGCGGCTGTGCCTGCGTTGGCATTGCTGCCATCGGAACCTGCCTTGGGCGACACCGTTACGGTAAGCGAATATTCTTCGTTCTGCGTCAAATTCGAAAGGCCGCCTGCGCCGATTGGCGGGGTAAACGCGGTGGCGATATTTACATACGCGTTCTGCCATTCATCCAAGCCGTAATTTAAGGCATCAAGATCAAGGGAATACCCGCCCACGGTAGCCGTCGCGTACTCCAGCAACTGCGCCTGCGTTAAATCACCCAGCAAGTATACATTCTTATCCGGCGCAACGACTGTATTAACGGCCTTGGTAGTGACATTTACCTTGGGCCGGGGGAAGTGCTCAACCAGCTCCGGGTTTCCGCCCGGCACATATACGCCGGATGTCTCCGCGTTTGTGGGTACGTTATTGCCGCCCAGGAAACCGGGCTCGGGCACGACATCCAGGTCTATAATGAGCTTTCGGCCATAATCATTGGTGCCCGGCCTCGAGTTAGCCGACACGAAGTTGGCGTCATAATTGAAACCTGTCACGGTAATTGTTTTATCATCCGTACCGCCGATACTTGCCGTTACGCCGGCAGGATTAAGCACGGGTTGCCCAAAGGTGGTTCCTCCCGCATTCGCATCCGCCGTGTAAAGCCTGATATTGTTCGCAACATTTTTCAACTTAAAATACGGGGAGATGATATCCCTGATCTGCGTACTCCCATCCAGGCTGATCGCAGGGCTGACGATATTGTCGCTGATTTGCTTAAATATATTATTCAGCGCGCCGGTATTGCTCGCGGCGAGGTAATAGCTGGGGTTGCTTACTGCGCCGTTGTTGGAGGACATCTGCTGCATGAACCAGTTGGCCTTTTGGGTTTCGTTGCTGTCGATTGAATTGCTGCCCGCGGTCGTGGGGTCTGCGCCGCTAAATACGCCTACCGTGTAAACCGTGGCGCCATAGCCTTGGTCGGTTGTCGGCGCTTTTGCTTTGTTGGTTTGTGTAATGGCGTAATTCGCAACCATATCGCTAAAAGCAGTGTCGGTTGTGGGTACACCGTCCGTAAACACGATAATAATACGGTTGCGATTCCCTGCCGGGAAGGGTTCGCTTAGTATATTGTTCGCCATCGTGACGCCATAATCCGTTCTTGTATGTCCGTTCGCAGCAAGCGCATCAATGGAGGCGGTAATATTGCCGATGTCGTTCTCGTCGTTCATATCCTGAAACGCATCGCTGTATTTATCGAAGGCGGTTCCGTCGCCCTCTCCTCCGTCGTTATACGGATATTGTGTCGTGCCGATAAACAGCTCCGTATTCGTATTGTTTCCTGCGCTCGCAAACCCCACCACGGCGATGCGGTGGTTCACATCGTCCAAAGTCCCCAATATATTGTCCGTTCCTCTTGCTTTTTCCGCGACATTGTTCCGGAAATTACGAAGCGCGGTTTTCAACGATTCAAGGCGGGAGGTATGATCCTCCTGCACCTGTACATAGAATTGAGTGCCGCTGGGGTTGGCACTTGTTTTGGGTTCATATCTAGTCCCGGATGCGTCGTTTTTAGTATGGGTACTGGTATACCAGCCCGGCTGGTGCCACAAGTCTGATTTCCCCTTATGATGAAATCCGTTGTAGTCTTCCGAGCCCCCTACACAATAATACAATCGCGCGTAGCTGCCGGAAGTGGTCATATAAAAATAAGTGCCTGTTGTCGAGGGATTATTCTCAGGCTTATAAACTGTGTGTTTACCGCCGCCGTCCGGTATTGTCTGACCGCACACAAGACACCGCGCCATAGAACCCGACTGATCCAGCACCAGCACGATATCCGCGGGGACATTGGTAATGGTTGGGGTGACGGTGCCGGTGGTATATGCTTCGAGAGTGACGGTATAGGTGCCGTCCCCGTTATTCTTTGCTGTCTTGTCCAAATGCAGGTGGGGCTGCGGGTCAACTTCGCCTTCAACCGACTGTACGCCGAACGACCGGGCGGCTTTGTGCATGGCCGCGCCTGTAACAGGCGGCATGAAGGGCGCAGCATTCGTAAAGTCCACAGGAGGAATAAACTCCTCCAAGGCGGGCGTAATTGCCGCAATATGCGCTTCCAGCGCCGTGCGCTGTTCCTGCGTAAATAACTGCATCAGCGCGTCAAGTTCTTCCTCGGCGTACTCGGCGAAGATAGCTTCCATTTCCTCTAATGTAGCGCAATCCATCAGCCTCTCAAACAGGGCGAGAGATTTTTCGATCTGTACCGGTACCGGCGTTTCCGTCGGCAGCGGAGATTCCACCGGCGATTCCGTCGGCAGCGGCGATTCCGTCGCCTCGGGCGATTCCGTTGGCGCGGGCGTGGACTCAGGGGTAGCCCCAGGCGTACCGGAAGGCGCGGGCGTTTCCGGCGGAAGGGTTTGAGTGGGCGTTTCTATAGGTGAAGCCGTAGCGGGCTCGTCCCCTACCGTCGCAAAGCCCGCGGTGGGAAATAACCCCATCATCAGCAATACAGCTAAGATAAGAGCCAGTGTTTTCCTGCTTTGATTCTTCATCCCGCTTTGCACCCCTTACGCTGGAATTGGCCGGCACACAGGGCCGGCCCAATAACATGTATTTCCACTTTCAAAAATCATAAACCATGCTGGTCACAGACCAGTCCCCGGTTCATCTTTTTTGAATTTCATTTTTACAATATTTAGTATTGATGCAGCTAAAATACCAGGAAATTTCTTATAATACTCACATATGGAATTGTTTTGCAAAATTCGGCAAAAAAATCGGAATGCAGGTTACATACCGATCTGGCTATTTGATAGACATATGGCGTGCAATTGACAAAGGGAAGGGCATAGCGGTATTCTGAAATCAGCCAAATTCCTACACAGGGCCGCAATAATAACGTTTGCGGCGGTCTAATACAAATCAATTTGTAGTCAATCAATCAGGAAAGAAGGGTTGTTGCGTGAAGAAAGTGCTTGCGCTGCTGTTGGCGCTAATACTGCTGATGGTAGCCGCGACCGGCTGCCTGCCCAGAATCATGCAGGGGATCGTAGAACGATACAACGAAAAAGAACAGCCGCGGGTCTCGATGGAGGCACAAGCAATCCAGGAGCCTTTGCGTGAGGAAACGCCGCTTCCCGCCCAAACAGAGCAGCCGGCCGTCCCAACGCAATCCCCGGAAGGGATAGCGGAGATTTACAGCAAGCAGGACTATGTGCGCCTCTATTCGGAATACCCTCAGGAATACGATGTGGATGGGGACGGTACGGCGGAAAAGCTGACTATACTGGAAAACAGCGGAGCGACGGATTCAGAGATGATCGGCATCACGGTGGAGAAAGGCGGCCGGACATACGCTGTGGAAGTCGAACGGGCGTACCTCAAGGATGCGTTTATCGGCTATAATGCGGAAGGGAAACCCTGCATCGTACTCAGTTACGATTACGCTTCGGATGATTATGCGACGCGTATTTATACGTTTGACGGCCAGTCGTTTGCCCACACAGAAAGCGTCACTGGTTATGTGGAGGGCGTATACGAAGGCGTTTGGATACTGGGCAGCGCGGTGTATACCCTGGGCACATGGAGCGGCTATCACAAATATACGCTTTCCGCCTCCTTTAAATTTGAGCCGGTAAGCCCAGATGTCTGGATGATTCAGGATGCTGGCCCCGATCGGGTGCTGACGGCCAGAGTAACCTTAAACGCTCAGTTTATTGAAAACGGTACGCTTGTACCCGGTACGATACAGGCTGGAGAGCGCCTGCTCCCTTACGCTATAGATATCGATAAAGTCGTGTATTTCCGCATGGAGGACGGCAGAACAGGGCTACTGCCCGTAAAGTTCGAGGAAGGCTATACATATATCGATGGCCAACAGGATGAGACGGTGTTTGACAACGTCATGTACGCTGGGTAAGAGAAACGCATAGAGCCGCCGAATTTTCGGCGGCTCTATCTTGTTCCCTCTATATGGATGAAAAAAGCAGCCCGGCGTACTTACGCCGGGCTGCTGTGTGAGGTGCCGGGGTTATTCTTCTTCGCCTATCAGCCGGAACTCTTCCACCATGGCCCGGAGCATATCCGCCTGGCCGGAAAGCTCCTCTGCTGTGGCGGCACTTTGCTCCGCCGTTGCGGAATTCTGCTGCACCATGTTGCTCATCATGGAAAGGCCGGTGTTGACCTGTGCAATACCGGTGGCCTGCTCGTTGGAGGCTTCCGCGATTTCCTTGACGAGTGCTGCGGCCTGCTCCACGCTCTGGGTGATCTCCTGCAAGACGGATGAGGTATCGTCCGCAATACGGGTACCCGCGGCAGCCTTTCGGATCGAATTGTTGATGAGCGTGGTGGTTTCCTTTGCGGCGCTGGCAGATTTCTGCGCAAGGTTTCGCACTTCGACCGCCACCACGGAGAAGCCGCGCCCGTATTGCCCGGCACGCGCCGCCTCAATGGCCGCGTTGAGCGAGAGGATACTCGTCTGGAA
>JAEZIE010000298.1 GCA_023416175.1 Bacillota bacterium | reverse complement strand
TCCTCCAGCACAACCTCTGCGCCTAAAGCCCGCATGCCCTTGATGTGCTGATCGATTGGCCGGGGGCCGATGACGCAGCCGCCAGGGAGTGCAAGCTCCGCATAGCCGTAACGCCCCAACAGCGCCCCCAGCAGGTAATAGGAGGCGCGCAGAGAGCTTACCATATCAAACGTGACGGAATGGCTGTTGATGTGGGAAGGGTCGATGTGCATACTGCCGCCGGGCGTAAACGTGACGTCCGCGCCGATGTTGATGAGAATCTCCTTGAGGATGCTCACATCCTCAATAAAGGGCAGATTCTCCAGTACACAGGTCTCGCCCGCCAAAATTGCAGCAGGAACGATGGCCACAGCGGCGTTTTTCGCGCCGCTGATGGTGACGGTGCCCGTGAGCGGGTTCCCTCCCCGTATGGTATACCATTGCTTCAATGGAACATTCTCCTTTAAGCGAGTGAAAATAACGCCCCACGGCGGTGCTTGGCTGGACGTCTTAGAACATCTTCTTACGCCAGAGAATAACGGCCACCAATCCCGAAAGTCCCAGCGCGATGGCCAGAACGATCCAGAATCCAAACGGGGAGCCTTCCCAGGGTACGCCTGTGTTCATGCCAAAGAAGCTCGAAACCATGGTAGGAATGGAGAGCACAATGGTTACAGACGCCAGCAGCTTCATGACGATATTGAGGTTGTTGGATATGATGGAGGCGAACGCGTCCATCGTTCCGGACAAAATGTCCCGGTAGATGTTACACATTTCGATCGCCTGTTTGTTTTCTATGATGACATCCTCCAAAAGATCCGTATCTTCCGGATATTTCTTGACGTCCTCAATCTTTAACAGCTTTTCCATGACCATTTCGTTGCCGGTAAGGGAAGTGGAGAAATACACCAGGGATTTCTCCAGCTTAAGCATCTGGATCAATTCCCGGTTCTTCATGGATTTGTGCAGTTCGTTCTCCACCAGCATCGAGGCCTTGTCGATCTGCTTAAGGTACTGCAGAAAACGCGATGCATTGCGGTAGAGAAGCTGCAGCAAAAAACGAGTTTTCTTGACGGTGGAAAACCCGCGCACGCGGCCTTCCATAAAGTTTTCCAATATAGAACTTTCCTTCAGGCATACGGTCACGATGCCGCGCTCGGAATAGATGATGCCGAGCGGAATCGTATTGTACACAAACGTACGCCCTTCCGGCTGTACGGTGGGCATATCCACAATGATGAGCGTCTGCCCGTCGTCGCTTTCCACGCGAGGGCTTTCCTCTTCGTCCAATGCGGCTCTTAGGTAATCCTCCTCCAGACCCAGTTCTTTTGAGACCGCAGCAACCTCCGCATCCTCCGGGTCCGTCATATGGAGCCATGCGCCGTCTTCAAAGCATTCGAGTTCCGTTAGCTTTCCGGACTGCGTCTTGAATATCTGAATCATTTGGATTCCCCCCCTTTTTTTGCGTTTCAAAAGCCTGATAAAGCATCACTGCATCACAAGGCTACACTGGCTTTCACAGTATACTCCATAACATGCGGCAAAAGCAATAGCGGAAGAAAGCCGCTAGTCGAGGTATTGTCTGGGGTTGTAGGGAATACCGCCTATCAAAAGTTCCAACCTGATTCTGGGTTCCTGCTCTTCATCAACGGGGTTTGCAACAACTCCCGCCGCGGCATCCTTTTTTACCTGATCGCCTGTTTTTAGGGTGCATTGGGCGATGGGCGCAATACGGGTGACAAAGCCTTCTCCATGGTCGATTTCCAGCACATAACCATAGCTGCCCCACTCGCCAGCATATGTCACAACGCCCGCCGCGGGCACATAAACCTCTTTCCCTGCCTTGGCGTTGATATCAAGCCCGTTTCGCATTACATTTTCACCGATACCGAAATTGGCGGCAATTTCGCCTTTCACGGGTAGGCTGAGTACAAACCCTTCTGGCGCTTTTGGGCCTTTTTGCCCTTCGTCGCGTCCCGCTGGCCCCTCCGGTTGCTTGACGGTATAGGTTCCCACGATCGTCTGCTCGGTTACGGGTTCAATGAGCGTGACCTCATCCTTCACGGCAAGGCAGCACTCCGTAGTGCCGTTGATATACGCCCCCTCGCTGATGGTCAGGCGCTCGCCCTCGCGTCCTTTCTGTAACACGATGCGGGAACCCTTCGCCAGGCGCTTGTCCTCTTTTTCTTCCGTCTTGTACGGAACACGTTCAAGATAGGCCGTACGCGTAATGCACCTTACAGGCATTAGCATGGGATCGGCGCTTATTGTTGCTTTCGCCTCTGCAAGCGTGACGGGTTCACTGCCGCTTTGTGCACTTAGAAGCTCCACTTTTTCGGAAAGCTCCGCCACATAGAGCTGCTCTCCCTTGGGGATATCCCGGCTGCCTTCTTTGAGCCGCCAGGTAAGCAGCGCCTGCGCTTCCTCCTCGCTTGCTAACGTCACAAGCGGTACTCCGCCCACGTGTACGGTCACAGCGCCGTAAACGGGCGTAGGTGTGGGGGCAATCAAAGTAGGCTCCGGTTCGGGCGTAAGCATTGCCGACGCCGGCATGGCGGGGAGCCCGCGCATATTGGCGGCAAACGCCGCGATCAGCAGCAGAACAAGCGCAAAAGCGCCACCCCAATATCCGATGCGTTGCTTCAAGCGTAGTCCTCCCTTTCCTTAGAAAAAGCCCCGCCAAAAGAGGCAGGGCGCAGGCTGTCAAAAGAGTGTCTAGCTCATAAGAGAAAGTTCCAAAGCCTCGTATACTTCCTGCATGCCTTCCACAATGCGCGGGCCGGGACGGCCGATGAGCGTCGCATCGATGGAATAGATGCGACCTTCCTGCACGGCGGGAAGCCCGCTGAACCCAGGCGCGCCCGTGACCGTTTCAAGATCAACATCGGACGAAACCAATACGACGTCCGGCGCAAGCACCGTAACGTCCTCGGCGGAATAGACCGGGAATGTTTCTGCGGAGCTGGTCACGGGAATGCCGCCCGCAAGCTCAACGAGGCTGAACGGGAGCGAGTTCGTCCCCGCCGCGGTGGCCTTGCCGTCTGCATACCCGAGTATAAACAGAACGGTGGGCTCGCGGTCCAGCTCTGCGGCGCTGGCGTTTACCTCCTGCACCGTCTGCTGCATGCCTTCCACCAGCTTGGAGGCGTCGGCCCGCAAAATCTGTGCGGTCAGCGCGATACCCGCGTAAATATCGCCGTAGGTCGCGGCTTCCGCGCAAACCACGGGGATGTTCTGAGCCGTCAGTTCATCCGCCGCTTCCTGTGGGAAATCGCGGCCAATAAACACCATATCCGGCGTGAGCGCAAGTATGGCGGCGGCATCTAAACCGACCTTTTCGACCGATGCTGCTTCTTCCGGATAATCGCTGCGTTCGTCCACAGCAACAATGCTGCCCTGTGCGGAAAGCGCGAACAGAATTTCCGTCGTGGCGGGCGAAAGCGAGACAATGCGCTGTGGCACGCCGCGCACGGTCACCTGTCTGCCCATCATATCCGTCAGCACCGTCGCGGGTACTTGTGTTCCCCCTGTGACCGGGGTGGGGGCGGGGGCTTCGGGCGCTGCGGTCTCTAAAGGCGTTTGCGCCGCCGGCGGTGCCTCCACGGGCGCCTGGCACGCTGCAAGCAGCAGAACAAAAGCGATGAGTACGGTTAACCATTTGTTGCGCATATGCATAGTATTTCCTCCCGCCTGTACGCCGCAACAAAAGCGCGGCTGCCTTAGAACAATTTAGGGCGCGTGCAATTGATTTGCGCGCCTGTCTAAGGCTATACAGGGACAAAAAAATTGTATCATCTTCCATCCGCACACGCAATGCGCCGACAGGTGGTGTTCATATAATGTTTACGTGTATCCTACGCGGCGTATGAGAAGCCAACAGCCAGCAGGAATTGCGCCGCGATATAGGTGGACATGACCGTAAGCGTGCCGTAGCGGGTCTCTTTTATAAGAAGCTCATTGGAGAGTATAGAATCGGAAACAAGGAAAAGCAGCGAACCCAGCAGAGGAAGCACGCTTTTGCCTGAAAGCGCGTAAAGCGCCGCACATGCGCTCATAGAGCAGAGCAGCAGCGCATACAGCGTGCTTCCAAGCAGCATCTCCTTTTGTGCATGCGGCCGAATGCGAAGGTACGACCATAAAAGCCCCGCGCCATAAACCGCCACAATGAGGGCGGTCATCCACCATGCGGGCAGATTGACGCGAGGGATCAGAAATGCTAGGTAGAGGATATGTCCCGCCGCAAAACAGCCAATCCCCGCGTACAGGTTCTTTTTTCGCTCATCGTGCAGCAAAAAGAAATCCCCCACGCTGCCAAACAACAGCGCAAGCGCGATGAGCACGGAGGGGTATTGTGCCACAAGCGTATACCAGAGCATCAGCACCGGCATCAAAAAAGGCTTTGTGAACCGACGAAGCTTTTGCTTTTGCTTTGCGCATGCGTATAGATGGATGATGGTCAGGACGCCAAAACAAGCCAATACAATGTTGGACATCATGCCCTCCCTATATAACCGCTGATAAAGTCCTACGGGCTTTATCAGCGGCAGAGTGTTAATAGACTAGCCTGAGGGTTTCAAGGTATCGGCGCTTCAGCGCCGACGGTTATTTTTTTGCTTTGGGGAAACTACGTTTCCCCAACCCCCTTCCTTAAGAGTCCCCATGCTCAGGGGGCGCGGGGGGCGAAGCCCTCCCGTTATAAAATAAAAAAATTAGCGTCGCCACCACAGGTGGCGATACCTCATGAAAATACAGGACATATGTGCGGCCTTTCGCTATTCTTTCAGTTCTCCACGCTTCACCTTGAGCTTTGCGACATAACCGAGCTTGTTGACCTGCTTTGCCCGTGCCACGGCCAAAGCGCCCGCGGGCACTTCCTCCGTAAT
>JAEZIE010000292.1 GCA_023416175.1 Bacillota bacterium | reverse complement strand
CGCATACGGGGATTGCCGGATTTTCGGTATGGACATAAGCACCAAGACTCTTGATGAAGCGCTTCATGACGGCGTACTCACAGGCGAATTGACACAGGAAACAATTTCACTGTGCGATTGGATATTTGTGGCACTCTACCCGGTGGATACGGTAAAATGGGTGGAGAACCACGCACAATATATCAGCCGTAATACCGTGCTTATTGATCTGTGCGGCGTCAAGCGCAATGTGTGCGCGGGGATCGCCCCGCTTGCAAAAGCACACGGGTTTACATACATCGGCGGGCATCCCATGGCGGGCGTGGCGCGCTTTGGATACTTGAATGCGGATAAAGATTTGTTCCGCGGCGCATCCATGCTGCTTACACCCGAGGAAGCGCCGAGCGAAGCCCTCAAGACAAGGCTTGTTGATCTGTTCCGTACCATGGGCTTCGGCTTTCTAAAGTGGACGCAGCCGGATGAGCACGACCGCATGATCGCCTATACATCCCAGCTTGCGCATGTGCTTTCCAGCGCCTATGCGCAAAGCCCCTCCTCCGCGCGGCACATCGGGTTTTCCGCAGGAAGCCTAAGGGATATGACCCGTGTCGCCATGCTTAAAGTGGACATGTGGGCGGAACTGTTTCTGGAGAACCGAGAATACCTGGCTGAAGAAGTGGACGCGCTGTGCGCGAGGCTGGATAATTATGCGAGAGCGCTGCGTGAAAATGATAGGAACGCCGTATCTGCCCTGCTCCAATGCGGATGCGATGCGAAGCGGCATATGGAGGAAGAGGAGGCGCATTATGCGGAAGGTTCCCATCCAGACATCCAGGTCCTATGACGTGCTGATCGGCAGCGGTCTGTTAAAGGAAGCGGGCCGACTTCTTTTAACCGTACAGCCTAAATGCACGATCGTACTGGTATGCGACACAAACGTGGATACGCTCTATGGCAACGCGGCTGTAACTTCCTTATTGGAAGCCGGATATACGGTGGAACGCTTCGTGTTCCCCGCCGGGGAACAGAGTAAGAATATTGCAACGCTTTCCGACCTATTGGAGTTCATGGGCGAAAGACATATTACGCGCACGGATTGCATCGCCGCTCTGGGCGGTGGCGTCACGGGCGATCTTGCGGGCTTTGCTGCAGCCGTATACCTGCGCGGCATCGGCTATGTGCAATTGCCCACAACGCTGCTTTCAGCCGTTGACTCTTCCGTGGGCGGCAAGACAGCGATCGACCTGATGGCGGGCAAAAATCTGGCGGGCGCGTTTAATCAGCCCACCCTTGTGCTGTGCGATACGGATACGCTCTATACCCTGCCGGAAGAAGTCTTCCGCGACGGCCTTTCAGAATGCATCAAGTACGGGGTTATCTGGGATGCGGAGCTGTTTCGCCGGTTTTCAGAGCCCCTGAACAACGAAGCCTTAGAAGAGGTTATCACGCGCTGTGTATTCATCAAAGGTGAAGTTGTACGGGAGGACGAGTTTGAAACTGGCGTCCGCCGTTTGCTGAACTTTGGCCACACAGCGGGACACGCGGTGGAAAAATGCAGCGCGTATACAATACCTCACGGCCACGCCGTGGCGATAGGTATGGCAATCATCGCCCGGGCGGCATACAATCGCGGACTTTGCACCAAGCATTGCCGGGATGAAATCGTATCCATGATCAAGAATTGCGATCTGCCCACCCGCTCCCCCTATCCCGCCGCAGCGCTTTATGAAGCGGCGCTTGCAGACAAAAAACGCAAGGGAAGCAGTATCGCGCTGATTGTGCCGCGTGAAATTGGAAGATGCGAGATACTGGAGCTTCCGGTTTCGGAACTAAAATCCTTTCTACACGATGGAATGGAGGACGACGCATGCAGGCAGTGATACAGGGTTCGGTTTTGGGTGGACGTTTTACCGCCATCCCATCCAAATCCGACGCGCACAGGCTGCTCATTGCCGCATCCCTTGCGGTAAATCCGACACAGGTGTTGCTCTCCCGCCGCTCGGCGGATATCGACGCGACCATCTCCTGCCTGCGCGCGCTCAATACCACGATACTGGAAACGCCGGATGGTCTTGACATATTCCCGCAACACAGCGGGAAGGGTGAACCTGCGCTCGATTGCGGGGAAAGCGGGACGACGCTTAGGCTTTTAATCCCCGTGGCTGCCGCGCGCAATGATACTGTATATATGACCGGGAGCGGGCGGCTGCCCGAGCGCCCGGTGGAGGAACTGCTGCGGTGTCTTCGTGTAAACGGGACGACAGCCGACAGCACGCATCTGCCGCTAACATTAAGCGGGCGTCTGCATGCGGGCGTTTTTGAAATTGACGGCAATGTAAGCTCCCAGTATATCTCCGGCCTGCTTCTGGCGCTGCCGCTGTTATCCGGGGATAGCGAAATCAGGCTGCTAAGCCCGCTTGAATCCTCCGGTTACGTGGATCTGACGCGGGCGACGCTTGCAAAATTTCAAATCCGGACCCGCCCGCACCCCATCGGATTTTTTGTACCCGGCGGTCAGGCTTACCGCTCGCCCGGCTCCGTCGCAGTGGAAGGCGATTGGTCCAATGTGGCGTTCTTCCTAGCGGCGGGGGCATTGCATTCTCCCGTTACCTGCTCCGGGCTTTCTGTCACCACCCACAAGCCCGATTTTGCCATACTGGAGCTTTTGCAGCGTTTTGGTGCCAAGGTCGAGGTTCTCGATAGCGCAATTCATGTTTCCCCAGGAGAACTTCGGGGGATCAGTGTGGATGTTTCTCAGAAGCCGGATCTTGTACCCATACTCGCTGTGCTTGGCGCATACGCCAAAGGGCAGACCCAGCTCACCAACGCCAAACGGCTGCGCCTGAAGGAGAGCGACCGTCTCGTCGCCATCACGAAAATGCTGCGCGCAATGGGTGTGCGCCTGAAAGAGCTCGAGGACGCGCTGATTATCTTCGGGGACCCTGACAAGCTAAAAGGCGCGAACGTAGATTGCTGCAGCGACCACCGTATCGCCATGGCCGCCGCCATCGCCGCAAGCAGGGCGCAGGGAGAGACCACGCTCCACGGGGCGGAGTGCGTGCAAAAATCGTATCCCTCGTTCTTTGAAGATTTCCAGAGGTTGGGAGGGAACGTCCATGTCGTCTAGTTTTGGGGAACATGTGCGGTACAGCATATTCGGCCAATCCCATGGAGAGGCGATCGGCGTGGTGATCGACGGCCTTCCCGCAGGCGAGCCGATCGATATGGATGAACTCCGTGCATTTTTGCAGCGGCGCGCACCGGGCCGGACAGCCTACGCCACCCAACGGAAGGAAGCGGACGAGCCGCATTTTCTTTCCGGCGTTATAAATTGCCATACCTGCGGCGTACCCGTCTGCGCTGTCATACAAAATACCAACGCACACTCGAGCGATTATGAGAACCTTGCCCGCGTCCCCCGCCCCGGCCATGCGGACTATGCGGCCATGCTTCAGGGCGGCGAACACATTGACCTGCGCGGCGGAGGGCATTTTTCCGGCCGCCTGACGGCGCCGCTGTGTGTGGCGGGCGGTATTGCAAAGCAAATCCTTGCGCGAAAGGGCATTATGATCGGCGCGCACGTTGCCTCCATCGCCGGGCTTATGGATAAACCCTACGATCCGGTCGCCGTTACAACACATGAATTGCTCCAGACCAGCAAAGCCGAGTTTCCCGCCCTTGACGTACAAGCGGGCGCTCGTATGCGCGAAGCGATTGAAGAAGCGGCAAAAGCCGGGGATTCTGTGGGCGGCGTGGTGGAATGCTGCACCATCGGCATAGAGGCTGGAAAGTTGGGACGCGGCATGTTTGGTGGAATAGAAAGCAGGCTAGCCCCAGTGCTATTTGGCATCCCCGCCGTAAAGGGCGTGGAGTTCGGGCTGGGATTTGCGGCCGCAACCCTCAGGGGTTCCCAAAACAACGATCCTTTTGCCGTAACGGATGGACACGTAGTACCGATTTCCAACAACCATGGCGGTGTACTTGGCGGAATTTCCTCCGGCCTGCCGCTCTTATTCCGGGTGGCGTTCAAACCCACCCCCTCTATTGCAAAGCCGCAGCAAAGCGCGGATCTATTCGATCTGAAACCGGTGACGCTCGCCATCCACGGGCGGCACGACCCCTGCATCGTTCCCCGCGCCGTGCCGGTGGTGGAAGCCGCCGCCGCCTGCGTATTGCTTGATATGATACTTTGAACTTT
>JAEZIE010000247.1 GCA_023416175.1 Bacillota bacterium | reverse complement strand
CTCAAGATTTCGTTTTCCGCGCTTTTGGAAAAGCCCGCGCAACAGATGCAGGTCATCAAAAACGGAACCTTGCGGCCCATGATGGAATGCGGCGGCGGCTTTATCAACCACCCGCTGTTCCCGTTTGATGAGCGTACGTGCTTTGAAACCTATCGGCTGGAGATATTTCCTGACGTCCTGTTTGAAACCGAAGCGCATCTATCCGGCACGGAAGAATACCTCACCGTATTCTCCGGTTCAGTTCAACTGATGGTAGGCGGCGTGTCCTGTGCGCTTTCTGAGGGTGATTCGGTCCGGTTCCAGGCGGATGTTCCGCACAGCTATGAAAACGTCGGGACGGACAAAGCGCAGATTTTTCTAGTCATTCATTACGCCAAATAACGAAAAAACGTGTTGCATGGCGTAAAATCAGACTGATACTTTTAGTATCAGTCTCGTGACGCGAAAGCGGCACGCGCCGCGTAGCGGGCGGGAGCGTGGGCGGATTCATTCCGCCTACGCGACAAAATAAAAAGCAATTGCTATCATAAAAAAGGCAGGGACAAAAAAACATGAAGAAGACGTCGGAAGCGTGTGAACATTCCGCCATCCTCCATACGGCGGAGCAGATGTGCGTAGCGGCGCGGACTGCGCCTAAGACACGCGGAACGGATCACATTGAAACCTGTGTCCTCACCGGAGAAGAAAAGGACGCGCTGGCCGATAAAATGGAAGAATTGGCGGGTCCGCTTAACAAGCCCTTCTTTGTACGGGATGCGGGCAATGTGCGTCAAAGCACCGCCATAGTGCTAATCGGAACGCGGCTGGGTGTGCACGGGCTCAACGAAGCGTGCAAGTACTGCGGTCATGAAAATTGTGCCGCATGTACTAGAGCCGGCTCCCTTTGCGCGTATGACAACATCGACCTGGGCATTGCGGTGGGCTCCGCTGTTTCAATCGCGGCGGATCATCGCATCGATAACCGCGTGATGTTTTCGGCGGGGCGTACGGCGCAGGAATTGGGCATACTGGGAGAGGATGCGCACAATATCCTGGGCATTCCGCTTTCGGCTTCGGGCAAGTCCCCGTTCTTTGACAGAAAGTAAGTATAAAACGGTATCTTCACAAAGGGAAGCGCCGCTTCCCTTTGTTTATCTAGGGCACACCCAATTCCAATATAAAGGAGGATCGGCTGCGATTGTGCGGCAAATATGGAACAAAACAAGCAAAACAATCTGACTGAAAAATCTCATTGGAGGCAGGTATTCGCGCTGTTCACGTCAGGGCAGGCGTTGAGCCTCATCGGCTCTTCCGCCGTGCAGTTCGCGCTCATCTGGTGGCTGGCCACACAAAGCGGCTCCGCGATCGTGCTTTCCATTTCCGGCCTAGCGGCGTTTTTGCCCAGTATACTCATCGGCCCGTTTGCGGGCGTATGGGTGGACAGGCTCAAGCTCAAGAATGTCATCATTTATGCCGACGCATTCATGGGCGTGTGCGCGGTGGTGCTGGCGGGCCTGTTCTACTTGGGGCAGAGCTCTTACCTGTTGGTATACGCGGCGCTGTTTCTGCGGGGCTTAGGCGGCGCGTTCCACATGCCCGCCGTGCAGAAGGCCATCCCCATGATCGCCCCGCAGGATCAGTTGATGCGCGTTAACGGTATCATGCAGTTCCTGCAATCCGGCGCGTTTATGCTGGGCCCCGTCATCGGCGCAGCCATGTACGCGGCGCTGCCGCTTTGGCTCATTTTGTTGACGGATATGCTGGGCGCGCTCTTAGCCTGTGTTGCGACTGGCATTGTAAAAATCCCCGATCCTCCGCGGCAGCAACAGGAAACGCCCCACATGTGGCGGGAAATGAAGGCGGGCGCAAAGACGCTCTTCTCCATGCGGCGGATGTTTATCGTGACGGTGGCGTCCATCCTCTGCATGGTGGCGTTCATGCCCATGTCCTCGCTGTATCCGCTGATGACCAGCAGCTATTTCAAAGGTACCGCCTGGCACGCGGGTATCATCGAGTTCGTGTTTGCGGCAGGCATGATGGTGGCGGCGGGGCTGGTCAGCGCTCGCGGAGAGGTGAAGGATAAATTCCGTATGATCCACCTTTCGCTGCTTCTGCTGGGTCTTACCTCGCTCCTATGCGGTTTGTTGCCGCCGGATATGCGGTATTTCTGGGCGTTTGCGGTGCTGTGCGCGTTTATGGGCGCAAGCGGCAACCTCTACAACATCCCGTATATGGCGTATATGCAGCAAAATGTACCGCCCGAGGAAATGGGGCGGGTCTTCTCGCTCATCATGAGCCTTTCCTCCCTCGCGATGCCGCTTGGGTTGCTGATTGCGGGCCCGGTTTCCGAGGTGGAGGGCGTTGCCTTCTGGTTCCTTGTTTCCGGCATCTTCATGATGGCGGTGACGCTTGTGAGCATGCTGCTGACTTCCAGGATGAAGGAAACGGCGGCGGAATAATGGATGCAAGGGAAGAAGCAATGGGATCCTTTCAAATTTAGAGGAGCTCATGGCAAACACCTTTGAAAACAATTGAACCCACCATATAAGACGTTGTTATAACAAGAGCGCGGCTTCCAAGCGGAGCCGCGCTTGTTTTTATGAAAGTGCCAATGAAAAGCCATACTAAAAAACAATACATGCGAAAAACATAAATTGTAAGGAGGACGGACAAATTTTTACTTTTCATTTGTATTTTATCTGCTATACTGCTATATGTGGAAAGATTTTCGATTTCCGATAAGGAGTAAAATATAGTATGAGAAAAACAAAAATTGTATGCACCATCGGCCCTGCTTCGGAGGCCAAGGAGACGCTCCGGCAGATGATTCTCGCGGGCATGAACGTTGCGCGGCTGAACTTTTCCCACGGTGACCATGCGGAGCACAAGGTGCGCGTTGACCGCCTGAAGGAACTCCGCGATGAAATGAATGTCCCCCTCGCTATCATGCTGGATACGCGCGGGCCTGAGATCCGCATCGGCCAGTTTAAGAAGGGCAAAATCCAATTAAGCGAAGGCGGCACGTTCACGCTCACCACCAAAGAATGCGAAGGCGATGAAAGCATAGCCTATATCAACTATTCGGCGTTGCCTTCCTGCGTCAAGCCTGGAAGCAGTATCATGCTCGACGATGGGCTTATTGAGCTTTCCGTTCTGAGCGCGGATGAGGAGAACATCGTCTGCCGCGTAGTCAACGGCGGGCAGCTCTCCAACAACAAAAGCGTCAACCTGCCCGGGCTCTATATCGACATGCCGTATCTGTCCGAAAGGGACCGCGCAGATATCCTGTTTGCAGTGGAAAATGATCTGGATTACATTGCGCTTTCCTTCGTGCGCACCGCGCAGGACGTCATGGACGTCAAGCGATTCCTCGGAAACCACGGCGCACCCGGGATCGAGCTGATTGCAAAAATCGAGAACCGCTCCGGTATCGAGCATATCGATGAAATCATTCGTCTGTCCGCGGGCATCATGGTGGCGCGCGGCGATATGGGCGTGGAAATTCCGTTTGAAGAACTTCCGTATCTGCAAAAGAGCCTCATCACCAGGTGCTACAGCGCGGGCAAGCGCGTAATCACTGCCACTCAGATGCTGGAGTCCATGGTAAGAAACGCCCGCCCCACGCGCGCGGAGATTACCGACGTGGCGAACGCCATTTACGACGGCACAAGCGCGCTGATGCTTTCCGGCGAGACCGCAAACGGCAAATATCCCGTGGAAACCATTCGCACCATGGTCAAGATCGCCGAACGCACCGAGGAGTTTATCGATTATAAAACCAAATTCAACAACTCCCGGCCGGAGCTTGACAAAAGCGTCATCAATGCCATTTCCCACGCCACCTGCACCACCGCGCACGATCTTGAGGCGGCAGCTATCGTAACCGTCACGCGAACGGGCTCTACTGCGCGCATGGTGTCCCGCTTCCGCCCGGCCACGCCCATCGTCGCCATCACGCCCATTGCGCGTACCTACCGCCAGCTTGCTCTTTCCTGGGGCGTGACGCCGCTGATGAACGATTACAAGGTAAGTAGCCAGGAACTCTTTTTGGACGCCGCTCACAAGGTGCAGGAAGCAAACCTCGCGCACGACGGGGATATTATCGTCATTACCGGTTCGTCCGACCGGGTGGGGGAAATCACGAACACGTTGCAGATCCATGTTCTGGGTACCGCGCTCGTACGCGGCACAGGCAACGGCTTTGCACCCATCACCGGGCGGGTGTGCGTGGTGACACATCCAGATGATATCCGGAATTTCCATGATGACGATATCCTGGTTATCGATCACACCACCAACACCGTGCTTCACGAAATGCGCCGGGCGCGCGCCGTAGTGACGGAGGAGCCGATGGCAGATTCGGGCGCTGCTTCCGCCTGCCTGGCGCTGGACCTTCCGCTCATCGCAGGAGCAGAGGGCGCTACGCAGCTCTTAAAGACCGGCTGCCTCGCGACGATTGACGCAAAAAGCGGCGTCGTCTACAACGGGGACAGCTGCTACACGGGCAGCAGCAATGAATAAAGCAGCGAACAGCTCATTGATTTGTACCACCCCTCTATTGGTGTGCGTGAGATCATAAAGAACAGGGCGGCATAGCCGCCCTTTTTTCATTCAAAACATGCCAAAACCCACCATATTAAGATATAATAGCCTTTCTTTTATGCATTGTATACAGTATAATATTTTCATATAGGACGCGCATATGAATGGCCTGAACGTATGGGCAACCGTGAAGCCAGACGGTATTCGTCGTTCGTGAATGGCCCTGCTTCATAACAGGCGGGTATTGTTGCGGATCTGGCTGATTCTTGTCTTTTTGATCATGAAGCATTCTTTACATTCGGGACAAAAGGAGCCGGAACGGACCGCCAAATCTTAGGGGGGCTTGTACAAATGCACGTATGCGGTTGTCCCTATGTACGCCGAATGGTACGGTATGATATGAATAGAATAGAAATCCCAAAGTTTGACCTTCCTGTATGTGCTCAATACATTGCTCCTCGCTGTCTGCATGGCTATGTTACGATCCAGCGTGTTTTGGCTGAGGCTGCTGCCTGTGCGGAGGAGAAGGAGGCAAAGTATGCTGTTTTATGAGAAAGTCGGACTTCTCTTAAAAGAGTTGAACGTTCCGCGTACCGTGCTTGCGCGCGCTTCGGGGCTGGATGCGTCGCTCATCAGCCGCTTCCTGAACGGCGAAAGGGTTCCTTCCCGCTTTAGTCCCCAATTGGACAAGCTCTCGATGGGCGTATCTGCGCTTGCGCTGCAGCACGGCAGCCATCATCGCGTCGCAGCGCTGTGCGGCGTACCGGAGTACACGGATGTCAGCACGCTTTCGGACGGGATCACCGCCTGGATCAATATGGCGGATTCTGGCCTGCGGCCGAAGCGCGCACACAAGCTGCAGCAGGCCATGCCCCGCCCCACTCAGAAAAAGGCGGGAGGAGCGTTAGCGGAAAAACTGGATACGCTCATGCGGGCGGTAGAAGTGACCAATACCCAGCTCGCCCGGTATCTCAATGTGGACGCTTCTTTGATCAGCCGTTTTCGAACGGGGGTACGCCGCCCGGACGCCAATGAAAGAATTGTATCGAACATCTGCACCTTCTTTTCGCTGCGGGATTATACCCCAAGGCAGCGGGATGCGCTTTTTGACGTCATTCGCATTGCGCCTACGGAGGACAGGGAGACGCTGCTCGATGCACTGCGCAGATATCTGCAGGCGGCAAGCGCGAATGCGGACCGCACCTATGTAGACGGCCTGTTGGAAACCCTTGATTCCAGGAGTGCCGTATCCCAGGTTAGCACCCCTGATCAGGCGCAAGGGCATTCAATCCCGCTTCGCTCCGGAGAAATGGACCTCTACCAGGGCAACGCCGGGCTGCGCCGGGCGGTATCCCGGCTCCTTGAGAGCGCGCTTGCGGAGGGGAATGTCAAAGAGCTCCGCCTGTTTTCAGACCTCGATTTTCAATGGGCACTGGAGGACGAGGCGTTTTTGAACCTCTGGCAGGAACAGCTCAAACGGATCATGGATCAGGGAACGCGCTTCACGTTTGTCATCGGGATGGACGCCAACCTGTCCACTATATTTCGGGTGCTGGAACGATGGATTCCGCTGTTCATGACGGGAAAACTCAACCTGTACATGTTATCCGAGTCGCAGACACGCCTGTTTTCCTGCACGATGTTTCTTGCGGATAAGCTTGCCGCACTCCAATCTTTTAGTATCGAAAAAACGGCGCCCTCGGCTTACCACCTGTATACCAGCAAACCGGAACTGATGGAGAACTACCAGTTGCAGTTTGATGGACTATGTGAATCCGGCTGCGTTTTAGTTCAGGTATTCAGCGAAGGGATGCAGACGCAATATCAGCGGCTACTGTCGGCTTTTGAACGCGCCCCCGGGGATACGGACGTCGTGCTGCACTCACTTTCCACTTATACTATCCCTTACTCCCTGATGGAGCAAATGCTCAGCCGAACAGGGATTGCGCAGGAAGTCAGGGAACGTATTGTAGACTATCATCAGCTTGCGGTAAAGCGGGCCGTGAAAAATCTTTCCCTCTACAGAATATCGGATTATATCTGCCTGGCGGATCCGGAGGAACTCAATGCGGGACATGTGCAGGTGGAGATTCCGTGGCTGGATGGCAGCGTCCGCGTGACATATACGCTCGCGGAGTATGCGGAGCATATCAAAGCGACGATCGAACTGTTAAGAACATATCCGGGTTACAGCGTATATCTTTTGCCGGAGGTGCCGTTTGAGAATATCATGCTCATGGTGAGGCAGGGAACGGGAATGTTGATACGCAAGCTCGACAAGCCGGGCCTTGTCGTGGTTACTTCGCATTCCGCGCTTTGCAATTCGCTCTCCAGCTACATCGACATACTCAAGCTCAGAAGCGTGCGCGTCCATCCCGACCACGGCCAGGGACTCAGGATGATGCTGCAATACCTGTAGTGCTCGGGCGGGAAGGCGCCCTATAACCTGACCCCTTTCGACAGTGTGCGGATGCAAAATTCAAGTTTTTTGCACAATTTTTGGGAAACAATTGACATCCCGGTTTTTTGTATAATAAGATAACGTCAAAGTAAGGGATCCCCACTTTGCGCCAGTATTGGCGCATCTATATAAATGCAGGTGTAAGGCTTGGGTTGACGCATGTCTTGTGGGTAACAGTATGCAAACCGGGAGAGAAAGAAGAAAAGAAAATCGAGATCAAAAAGCGCTGTTTCTAATAACGGGCGTTGTGTTAGTCTGCCTGCTGGCTTTGCTCTTTATCAGCCTAATGATCAGCAACCGGCTGACCAATGCCACCTATGAACGCCTTTCACAAGAGTCACAGGCGATGGCAGTCTCCTTGCAGGCGTATTTGAAACGCCAGTCGGATACACTTTATGAGCTTGGAACGCTCATTGCGGCAAATGAACTGCAGCAGGAGAGCGTACTCATTCCGGCATTACAAGTGGCAGAGGATTTGGGCGGGTTTGCCGATATCCGGCTTGCAGACAATGCCGGCATGCTCTTGTATGTGGACGGCGAAAATGACGTCTCCGGCGAGACGTTTTTTAAGTCGGCCATCCGTGGGGTGCGGACGATCGCATACTTGCCGTCCATGGCGGACGAACGGTCCCCAGGGCTGCTGATCTGCGTGCCGGTGGAAACGGGGGAGGGGATTGCGGGCGTACTCTATGGCAGCCTCACGCACGACGCGCTCAGGGAGCAGATTGGGACAAGCACGTTTGGGGAGAAAGGCGTTAACGTCCTGCTTTCCGCAGATGGGCGGGTCATATGCTCTACCGGCGATACGTTCCTTCCGGGCGATTCTTTTGCGGATACCGTGCAGGCTTCCAACAGCGCTGGCGGGAAGGCGCTTGCAGAGCAGCTAGGGGAAACCTTGGGCAAAAAGGGAAGAGGAACGCTCTCCATCCTGCTCAACCATGAGACATTCCATATGAGCTTTGCGAAGCTTCCGCCGGCGTCCTTTACGCTGATCAGCGGAATGCCGGATTCGGCCGCGGCAAGAATGGAAAACATCAGCGCGCAACGGATGCTGTTGCTGGTTGCGGGCATTCTCGTCGTATTTGCGGGTATGCTCATTTATGTGTTCCATTCCAACCGGTGCCATGTGTTGCAATTGCAGAATGAAAAAGAACTGCTAAAGCGCAGCGAGGAACGCTACCGGTTTTTGGAGAACCTCACCAACGACATCATATTCGAGGTGGACATGCGTTCGCGGCGCATCACGTTCAATCAGAATTATCATAAGCATTTAAGCTTTCTGCCGAACCTAAAGATGATCGACGATCTCCTCCAGCACAATAAACGCGTCTATCCAGAGGATCGTCAGGCGCTCACCAATATGGTAGAAAGTATGTGCATGGGTGAAGAAAGGGCCGAGGTGCAGTTCCGCGTCTATGCGACGGACAGCGTCCTGGTCTGGCTGCATGTACAGTGCTACGCCATGCGGGATGACGAGGGCAACGCCATCCGGCTGCTGGGCAAGATCATGAATATCGACAAGCAGAAGCGTGAACTCCAGCGCCTGCAAGGCCGCGCGGCACAGGATTCGCTTACCAAGGTATTGAACCGTGAGACCACGCAGAACAAGATCGACGAATACCTCACCGCTCAGCGCAAGGGGGGCTTCGTGAACCGACATGCGCTGATGGTAGTAGATCTGGACGGCTTTAAGCGCATCAACGATACCTACGGTCACCTGACGGGGGATCATCTGTTGATGGAGCTGGCGGATCAAATGCGAAAGGTATTTAGAAACTCCGATATCGTGGGACGCATGGGCGGGGATGAGTTTGTCGCGTTCCTCAAGGATATCGGGGAGGATGGACACGCCTTCCTGAAAGCGGAGGAACTGTGCGCCACCGTGCGCACGCTTTCCGGCCAATTCCATAACGGGCTGCAGGTTACTTGCAGCATCGGCATCTGCGCCTGCTCCAGTACGGATAGCACCTCATTTGACGAGCTGTACCAAAAGGCGGATTCCGCTCTGTACCTGGCTAAGAGCAGGGGTAAAAACCAGTGTATGGCCTTTAACGGCGCATGCAGTGCCTGAGACGATCACTGATACGACGGATTGACGGCGGGCTTCCTCCGCTCTATACTCGAAGAGTGAATTGGGGGAGAGCCGATGGGAAAATTTCTGGTACAAAAAGTGCCGTCCGGCATCAAATTCGTATTAAAAGCGGGCAACGGCGAAACCATCGCTGTAAGCGAGATCTATTCTACGCCGGCGGGCTGCCAGAGCGGCATTGAAAGTGTCCGGGCAAACGCCGTCGTTGCGCGTCTGGAAGACCAAACGGTTACCGGCTGCGAAACATTCAGAAACCCGAAGTTTGAAGTGTATGTGGATAAGGCGGGGGAATACCGCTTTCGCCTGACCGCAAAAAACGGCCAGATTATCGCTGCCAGCCAGGGGTATCGGTCTAAGGCGTCCTGCCTCAATGGCATTGAAAGCGTGAGAAAAAATGCGCCGGAAGCGCCTGTGGTCATGGCGGAATAGCGTGTCGCCGCGGGGAGCGCATAGTTCCCGCGGCGCTTTTATGCCCGTTCCGGCGCGCGTTTGCGCAAACAATGGGCGGGGTATCATAAGCGTATGATTAACCTCCAAAGAAAGTGAGTATCGTATGGCGATCATTTATCTGGCGGGCGGCTGCTTCTGGGGCGCGGAAAAATATCTGCGCGCGATAAGCGGCGTGAAAGCGACTGAAGTTGGATATGCAAACGGCAAAACCGAGAACCCCACCTATGAGGACGTCTGCCGCAGGAACACCGGCCATGCGGAAACCGTTAAAGTAGAATATGATTCTAATGTCTTGCCGTTGGGCTTTTTGTTGGAACTCTACTATGAGGCGATCGATCCGCTTTCCCTTAACCGGCAGGGAGGGGACGTAGGGACGCAATATCGTACCGGCGTTTATTATGTGGACGAAGCCGACCGTCCGGTCATCGAGCGCTCCTTAGACGGCCTCAAGGCACGGCTAAAACAACAGCCTGCCATCGAGTTTGGGCCATTAGAAAACTTCTACCCTGCGGAAGAGTACCACCAGCTGTATCTCGATAAAAACCCCGGCGGTTACTGCCACATCGGGATGAGCAAGATCAGATTTGCGGCTTCTGCCAGGGTCAACCCGGCGGACTATCCCGCCATGGAGAAGGGTGCGCTCAAACAGACGCTTTCCCCACTTTCTTACGAGGTCACGCAGCACGCGGCGACCGAGCCGCCTTTCCATAACCAGCATTGGGACAATTTCAGGCCGGGCATCTACGTGGACATCACATCGGGGGAGCCGTTGTTCGCTTCCACGAATAAGTTTGAAAGCGGCTGCGGCTGGCCCAGCTTTTCTAAGCCCATCGATCCGTTCGTGGTCAGGGAGTTTGAGGACAATTCCCTCTCTAGACGCCGTACGGAGGTGAAAAGCCGCGCCGGCGACGCGCACCTGGGGCATGTGTTCAACGACGGCCCGCAGGAACTTGGGGGATTGCGGTACTGCATCAACAGCGCAGCGCTGCGCTTTGTGCCCAAAGCGGAGATGGAAGAACAGGGCTATGGCTACCTGCTGCCGCTTTTAGAAGGGCAGGATAGCGCTTCCAAGTAACTGGAAAAAACTACTGTTAAATTTTCCAAAAAAATATTTGACATCCATATATACGTATACTATACTATGGGTACTTAACGGAGTAATCTGTTAAGAGTGATAAAGGCAAAGCCGGTGAAAGCCGGTGACGCAAAGCTAAAGGGCCTACCGGTCGTTATGACCCAAGGCAGCCAGTTGCCGCATCGATCATGCAATATGCCTATTTAGGCATGTGTTGGATGTTTGGCAGCTGACCCTTCGGGTTGGCTGCTTTTATTTTTCTCGTTAGAGGTTGGCGCCTTGCCAATCGGCCTGTCTTTTGAAGCGGCAGTTGATCTTTCTGCCGCCGGGAAAGGAGCTGAACGCCTGTGCTGGTTGTAGTCGCGATTGCGCTTTCGGTTTTGATGGCGTTTGGCGCTCTGGCCGTAGACGGCAGCGTGCTCTACCTTCAGAACGCGAGGCTGCAGACGGCGCTGGACGCGGGCGTGATGGCGGGGGCCGCCATGCTGCCCGATACGGTCGCGGCAAAACGGGAGGCCGAATACTACATCGAACAAAACGGCTTCTCCAAGGATCAGGTCACCATCTCCTTTGAAAAATCCAATATGGTTATCACCGCAGTGGGAAAGGAAGAGGTGCAGGCGGGCTTTTCCACCGTAATGGGCAAAGATACAAACGCCGTAGCCGCTGGCGCCAGCGCGGAGAAGTATAAGGCAAACGGCCTGTGGCCCTACGATTACCTGCTCTTCAGCGGCGATCCAAATTATACATTCAGGATGGGCGGCAATTTCAATATTGATGGCAACATCCATTCCAATGGTTCTCTGCACGCAAGCCCCGGCTGGGGTAGAATAGCAGGTGCGGCCGAAGCGTGCAAAGAAGTGTATATCAACACATCGACCATGACTGCGGGCTCGAAGGTGCCCGGCGCGCCGTTTATCGAGATGCCGGATTTTACCGGTGTGGAGGCGCAGACGCGCCCTACGAGGCCCTCGCTTCCCGCCCGTCCCGAAACCTACACCAACCTTGGCACGGGCATAGCAGATGCCTACCCGGTATTTTCCAACTATACGGTCATGACGGGCAACTCTAAAATCAAGTGTACGGAAGCCACCATCAACAATACCATGCACTGCATGGGGAATTTAGAAATTACAGGAAAAGCCGTGCTGAAGGGCGGCAATACGCTTTATGTCAATGGCAACCTGGTGATAGGCAACCGCGCCGTATTCAACGGCAACGTATATGTGAACGGAGATCTCAAGATTTCGGGCGGCGCGCCGGTATGCACGCTGAATGGCAACCTGTATGTGACGGGGATCATTACGTTTGAAAACAGCTATGCCGGAACGGGTACCATTTATTCCGGCAAGGATATCATCTTTAACGGCGGTTCCGTTACGCATGACGGAACGGTGTTCGCGGAGGGCAAACTCAATATGGGCAACAGCTTTACCGGCACGGGCAACGTATTTGCCGGGGGAGATATTACCTTCAACGGCGGCGGCATGCAGATGCGCCAGACAGACAACGTCTGCATCTATTCGAAAAACGGCAATATCTACATGGTGACGGGGGATACAAGGGTATCCGGCGTGGTATACGCGCCCAAGGGTAGCATCACGATGAGCGGAAACCATACCCAATTCTACGGAAGCCTGATTGCAAATCAGCTGGCCGGGATACCTGCGAACCTTGAGGCGCGTGCGCCGGAGGAACCGCCTGAAGTTTTTGGACCAAACGAAGAAAAAGTTCGCTTGATTCGCTAAAGCAGGCGCGGTTTGTAACGATATAGGAGAAAGAACGAAAAATATCCTGTTTGCCTGAAACAGGACCTCAAAAAGAAGTGTATAAGTAGCAAACCTGCCGAAAGGCAGCGACGCAAAGCTAAAGGGCCTAAAGGCAAGAAAGCCAAAGGCAGCCAGTTGCCGCTTTTTCCATGGTGTTTCCGTGGCAGTTTATTCTGCTCGGAGCATATGAAACAGTATGGCAACTGCAAGAAAGCGGTTGCCATTTTTTGTTTTCAGTTTCCAATGGAAAGGCCGATGATTCGGCCGCCTGTATAAAACCGGTGCTACAATTTTGGAAAGGAGGTGATACAGGGTGCGCTGAAAGAAACGCGCATCAAAGGGATAACTTCAGTTTTGCGGGCAGGCGCTCCCCCGACCTCCCACACGGGCGGACGCAAAAAAGTACCCGCACCGATGCAAGGCGCCGGCATTTGCCTTTTTGCGCCGGGTAGAAGGGCTTTACGTACACAGGTAAGCCTCGCCGCGAATACGCGGCAAACCGTGAACCCCCGGGAGTATCCGGGACAAAACGAAGAGTACTACAAAAGTCATCTTCCCGATAATGGCAAGCCAGTCGAAAGGCTGTTACGCAAAGCTACAGGGTCTAAAGGCGAAAGCCCATGACAGCCAGCTGCCGAATGAAGCCGCGCTTTTGTTTGCGTCTTTGCCATCCTTCTTTAAAAACGGATGCAGCGCGAAAACAAAGAGGCCGCTATTCGGAGACTCGAATAGAGGTCTTTCTTTGCTAAAAAAGCAAAAGAATGCTTCTTAAGGCAAACCAACAAGGAGGCCCAACATGGCAATACCCGTATTTGCATTGATCGGCGCGCTGATGGCGCTCCCCACGAGGGCGCTTGCCAAAAAGCTGGTCCGTGACCGCCAAGGGGAACCCTGCGAGAGCCGCATGTTAAGCGGAACCTACTCCGCAGAGGTATGGGTATTTGTATGCGCGTTGGGCTGGGCACTCATCGCCGCTGCCAATCAGGCGGCGGGGATGGTTCGGTTGATCCAATTTGTTTGCGTGTTTGAAATCATGCTGTGTTTAAGCGCGGTGGATCTTGTGACCCGCCGCATCCCTAACGAACTCCTGGCGGCCTTGCTGCTCGTATTTATCATTGGCGAGGTTGCGGGGGGAAGCGCAGCACAGGAGCTAACAGGCAAACTGTTGGGTGCGTTCATCGCGGCGGCCGTGTTCGTGCTCCCATCCAAAATGGGCATGCACATCGGCTGGGGGGATATCAAGTATGCAACGGTCATTGGGCTGGGCCTGGGTTTAGCCGGGTTCTTGCAGGTGACGGCGGTGATGGCGCTCGCTTTGGGCGCGTATGCTGTCTACCTGTATCTGTCCCGCCGGGGAACCATCAAGTCCTTTGCAGCGGTCGGCCCCTACCTTTCTTTGGGCGTGATGAGCACGTTGGTGTTTCCAGTGTTGCAAACGTTACTGAAATGATAATTTTAGAGAAGGAGCAAAAACCATGAAAAAGTTCATCGAAATCCTCAGGGATGAAAACGGCCAGGGCATGGTAGAATATGGCCTCATCCTTGG
>JAEZIE010000246.1 GCA_023416175.1 Bacillota bacterium | reverse complement strand
CAAACATGGCGGCCCCCCGCCAGTAGGCGGAGTTCACATACGCGTCCTCGGTGGGATAAGAGGACAGCGCGCCGTCAATCCGGCCACCCAACGCCCCGCGTTCCACCAGGTAGCGGCTATTAAGCGCAGCGTATGCCGCCGTGTTCCCTGTCCGCTCAAAATAAACGATGCTTAGGTAACTTGTGAGCGATTCATCCAGCCACGGGGCGTTGTACTGATCCGACCCTATGATGCCGTAGAACCATTGATGGATGATTTCATGCGCGATAGTCAGCTCCAGCTCCAGGTCCCGCCCCGGAAGGTAGAGTTCCCGCTGTACCATCAACAGGTTGGGGTACTCCATGCCGGCATAGGCCATATCGGCCTGGGCCACGGTCAGGGTGGAGTACGGGTAATTGCCCAGTATGGGCGAAAGCGTATCGAGCACGTTTTTCGCGATATCGGCGCCACGCTGGGCGGACCCGCCGCTGAGCGCATAGGAATAGATTGTGACCTCGCCCCGCGTTTCTTTGGCCTGCTGCATGGAAAGGCCCAGCATGGACGCGAATTCGCGCACACGCGTGGCGGCGATGTAGCTTGTGGTGGACCCACCGTTCGTTTCCGTGCCGGTGATTACCCCGGTGGTTGCAAGCGAATACTCCGCTGGGTAGGTAAACGCCACGCGGTAATCCGCCACTTCGCTGTAATAGGGATCACCTATTGGCGCGTAGCTGTTTGTAACCCAATTCCCGTCCTGATAAACGGCAAGTATGGGCAGGAAATTGCCCAGTTGATACCCAAGCTCGGTGCGGCCAAAGCGGCCGTTGCGTTCGGGCACATCCACAACAAATTCTATGGAGACCTCCGCTTTTTCCCCGGGTAAGAGTTCCTTTACAAAGGGCACCGTCAAAAGCATGCCGCCGTCGTCGGAAATCTTAAAATACGCAAGCTCCCCGTTCAGGCTGACCGAGGATACGATGACGTCCCCTTTGTCAAATCCATCTTTGTAGCTATTGGAGGCTTCATTGTTGCCCGGCGCAGAAGCGCTCTGGTACGCGTTGGGATGCAGATGAAAGGGAAGCTCGTAGAGCGTATCCCCTGTCACGTTCTCATATTCCACGCGCAGCATGGCGTAGATCCTGTCGTGCGAAGGCCGCAATTCCATAGCGAGTGCATAGCTCGTCTTGGGTTGGCTAATTGGCCTGCCCGCCCCTGCCAGGACCTCGCCCTGTACGGGCGTTGCGGAAGGTTCGGGTATTGCTTCCGGGCTCGGGGTGGAAGGGGCCTGCGTAGGGGAAGGCGAAACGCTCGCTTCGGCCGGGGAAGGGCTTGAGGTATTTGCCTGCCCTCCGTTCGCCGGCAGGGAGAGCACGCCTGTGAGGAACAGGGTCAAAATAAGAGCAGCCGCCCCAAGCACAATAAACAGCCAGACGGGCTTATTCCGCGTATACCTTCTGCCGCCGTAATTGGGCAAGCCAACCCCTCCCTTATTTATATTGGTATGTGCTCAGCCCGTACTGCGCAATCAGCGTCTGCAGCGTGCCATCCGCTTCCATGTCCCGTATCACTTCGTCTGCCATCATGGCAAACGCGGAGCTGTCCGCATAAGAGGCCGCCACATATCCCACGGAGCCAATCTGCGTTTCGTGCAGGGAAAGCCCTTCGTTGATAAGCTGCGGCAATTGCGCGCCACAGGCCACAATAAACGCGATCTTGCCCGACTTAAGCGCCCCAACAAGATCCGGGTAGGAAGCGTAGTATCGAAAGCCCTCGGTCGAGTAGGTTTCCTGCTTCTGCGCATACGCCTTCCAGGCGCGTTCTGCGGCGCTTCCTTCTATCATGCCAAGTAACCCTCCCGACAAGGAAGCCCGTTCATCCCCTTTGCGGCAAACGAGCCGTACGCTATCCTTATAATACGGGGCGGTATAGGCGTATTTGGTATCGGATGTATTCCAAATCTGCGCAAACGCCAGGTCAATTTCACCGCTTACTAGCTTGGGCAGCGCCGTATAGGCGGTAACGGGCGTCAATTCCAGCGCCACTTCGGGTGGAAGCTCCGGAAAGATACGGCTCGCTACCTCGCGCGCAATGACAATCTCCAGCCCTTCCTCGCCCTGAGAGAAGCCCGGCATATCCGTCCGTACGCCCACGCGGAGAACTCCCAGACGTTGGGCGCGCAGGAGCTCCGGGGTATTCAAAAGCTGGTCGGCGGGGCGCAGTAAAATGAGCAGCAGCGCCACAATGATAAGAGGCGCCGCCAAAAGGAGAAGGCGCAGCCTGCTTTGCAGTAGACCGGCCATATGGCGGACACGCCGCCTGTTACGCCGCTTTTGCATTCTACTCTCCCGCCAGCTGTTTAATGCCGCTGATCGCCCGCGGGACGATCAGCGAATTTTCCTGTAGGATAAAAGTGCGTGAAAAGCACTTTTTTCCGCAAATCTGACGCGCATGTACCCGAATGGCACATTCGGGTATGCTGCAAGGGATAATGTGCAGATAAAGCTGCACAACCAATCGTCAGATTTGATTGGAGTGTGGCTTCCTTAGGGAAGCCCTCTGCTGTGATCCCCCACACCCCCAGAGGGAACCTTTTTAAAGCGATAACCATTTCTTCATCTTAAGAAACGGCGGCTTAATTGCCCCTGAATACGTCAGAAGTATTGTATCCCATTTGCCTTCGTCTGGCAAATGGTGATAACGCAATATTCATGGTACGTTCACAGTTCCCGTCAGCCCTCTTATGTTGCAATGGCAAGTCAAACGTTGTAGAATAAGGTAGTTATACGATATAATAGCTAAGCGTGTGCCCCACATACCATATTACAGCGCACGCCGGGAGGTTAGGCCGTGGCTTTGGCTTTACAAATGAAGAAGTTCATTAATTCCGAACATGCCGGTGATTATGTATCCATCGTGCTGCCGGGTTTTCCGGATAAGAGCGGCGCAACAACGCCGGAGGAAACAAAGGTGCATTATCTGGAGGCGGGCGTCGGAGAGCCGCTGCTGCTGCTGCATACCGTAGGGCAAAGCCTCTATACGTGGCGCAATGTGTTCAATGCTCTTTCCGAGCATTACCGGGTGATCGCCATCGATCTTTTGGGGCACGGCTATTCCGGCCGTCCCGTGCAGTTTGATTATACCATCGCTGAGCAATCCGATGCGCTCCGGCTGTTCATGGACGCAAAAGGGATTGAGAGCGCCCATATCGTCGGCTTCTCTATGGGGGCCATGTACGCGCTGGATTTTATCGCAAAAAATCCCGATCGCGTGGGCAAGGTGGTCCTGCTTTCTCCCGGTGGCATTACGCAGGAAATGCCCCTGTCGGTGCGCATGCTGCAAAGCCCGCTTTTCGGTGGCCTTGCCTGCAGGCTTTACAACCGCAGGACGGTGGAAAAAATGCTTTCGGAGTGCTTCTTTGATCTGACAAACATCAATGAAGAGGTGCTCGATTCGTACTACGCCACCATTGCCGATCCCTACTCCAGGAAGGCCATACAACTCTCTGTGGTCAATTTTGACGAGCAGGAAGTGGAAAAAGTGCTTCGGAGCGTGGACGCTTCCATCCTCATTCTCTGGGGTGGGGAGGTCAAGTGGCACAACCCCAACAGCAGTGAATTGTACCACGCCATTTTAGCGAACGCGCAGTTCTCCGTCATCCGCAACGCGGGGCATCTGCTGCATGAAGAAAAGGCGCAGCGCTTTGTGGACGCGATTTTGGAGTACATCCCCGCGCCTGTAGATTTATAATAGCTTAAGGCAGGGCATACTCCTTCCTAGGCGCAAGCGGGATATGGTAAGCCCGGCGCAAAGGAGGCAAGGTATGGAGGATCTCCTTACTACCCTACAAAATAACTGGGTGAAATACGCCTGGGACCTCTTCGGTGTAGTACTGATATGGGTCGTGGCGACCGTTCTTACTCGGGCCGCCGCCAGGGTCATTACGGCTTCACAGCGTAAGCGGGCCTTAAAGGTCGCCCCCGAACGCCAGCGAAGGGCTGAGACTGCCGCAACCATATCCAAAAGCCTGAGCCGGTATGTCATATTCTTTCTTGCCATCGCGGCAACCATCGGCCAGCTTGGGCTGACTCCCGCCATGAATTCGCTGCTTGCTGCGGCGGGCGTCGGCGGTATCGCACTTGGCATCGGCGCGCAGAGCTTCATCAAGGATGTCGTAGCGGGCCTTTTTTTGATTTTTGAGGATCAGATGTCTGTGGGGGATTATATCACCGCTGCGGACGTCACAGGCACCGTGGAGGAGATCACGCTAAGAACCACCGTGGTGCGCGGCTTCCGGGGGGAGATCAACGTCATCCCCAACGGCAGCATCGGCGTATTGACCAA
>JAEZIE010000214.1 GCA_023416175.1 Bacillota bacterium | reverse complement strand
GGCGGCATGGCGGCGTTTTTGCAGCTGCTTCCTGCCTCGGACGATGCTTTTTTGCAGACCCCGACTAAAACTTCCGCTGTATGATTCAAGGAGAAGTAATATGGATATTGGCATCATCGGCGGCGCGGACGGGCCGACCGCCATTTTTGTTTCCGGCCCGAATATAGAAAGAATTCTTATTGGCGCGGCACTCGTATTGCTCTTGGCTGGCCTGATCGTCTATGCAATACGGCGCAAACAGAGATAACGTGGTCAGCAATATTCATAAATTAGGCACTCGGTTGCCAGAAGGAATTCACTAGTTATGCGCTGGAAGAGGTCCTCTTCATTGCATATTTATACTGACTTAATACCCAAAAAGTTTTTCTCGTAACTCTTCCTTGAATACTCTTCATTCTGGCTGATCATTTGTTTAATTGCCTCAAAGCTATGGTTATCAATTAGTGCCTTGAGCTTTTCATAATATTCGGTTTTGTTTATATATCTGGCATAACGCGGATGCTTAGAAATAGCCCAATCCTTATCTGCTGAATAGCACTCCATAGCGGATTTGTTTTGTTTTATCTCCGCTTCTTTTACTTTTAAAGCAAGATCAAATTGGCCTAAAGCAAGAAAAGTATTATGAAAATGACTTAGATGCAGATATGGTATTGTTTGATATTTGATGTCATATAACCCCCTCTCTTCTTCTATTTTATAGACACAATCAAAGTAACTCTGATAATCCGTAATTCTATCGAAATACTCAAATACAGTATTCTTACAATAAGCTAGCGATTCATGTAAGTCCGCTTCACATTTTTCAATCTTACATGTCCAATAATCGTGATGTTTTAAGTCCGAAACTATATCATGAAGCAAATAACTGCTATCCATGAATACAATCATGTCCCCACCATCACATAGTGGCCAGAAATCAAATTGTATCGTGAACTCGGGACCGTACCGCCTATGACTCAAAGCTAACACGATTTTGTCGTTAACAAGTTTATGAAAAACACTTCTTTTTCTTTTAAACCCCATTGTTTCAAGAGTAGGTGTGTAGACCTCCACAAATATTTCTGCAAATGTCTTCATACTTTTCCCTTTCAATGCGCAAATAGATTTACAGGAACAGTTTCTCATGACAAAAGCGAGCCCCTTTCCCGTCATCCTGAACGAAGCGAAGGATCTTGAGCCTATATTGAGGGTTTATAGCGAGAGGCAGATTCTTCGCCTTCGGCTTAGAATGACAATGTAGCGGCCAGAAATGGCGGCCAAACGGCCGCCACTTTTTATACTCAAAACTCTTATTTCTCGTTGCCGTCCAAGTCCGCCAGGTAGCGAAGCACAATCGCCTTGGATTTTTGTGCTGCGAGCGTTAGAAACTGCGCGTATTCCATTTGGGAATCGTCATCCTCGCCATCCGAAATCGCGCGCACCACACAGAACGGAACTCCGTTGATAAAGCACACCTGCCCAATGCTGCCGCCCTCCATCTCGTTGGCGAGCGCCGAAAACCGCTCGCGGATAATCGCAGCCTCAGCGCGGCTGCTGACAAAGCGGTCCCCCGTGGCGATGATACCCCGGTGCACCCTGGTATCTGAAAGCATTTGCGCCGCAGCGTACAAGCCGTCCGCGAGGGCTTTTTCGCTTGGGAACTCAATGCGATTTACGCCGGAAACAAAGCCGATGGGGTCGCCCACGGCCGAGGTATCCACATCGTACTGCACCACTGCGTCCGCGATTACGATATCGCCGATACCAACACCCTTCTGCAATCCTCCCGCGACGCCGGTGTTGAGGATTGCACAAGGGTGGTATTTTAAAATCATGGTCTGCGCGCACATGGAGGCATTGACCTTCCCCACTCCACTTTTTGCAAGCACCACGTTTTGCCCGTTGAGTCTGCCTCTGTAGAATGCCATGCCGCTGATCATTTCCGTTTTACAGTCCGTAAGTGCCTGCCTGAGATCGTCGATCTCCACCGACATCGCGCCGATAATTCCAATCAAATCCTGAGCCATTCTGGAACCCAAATACTCCTATTCTGCATAATTCACTTTTCCCATTGTACCATATTGGCTATGCCTGCGCATTCATCCATGCGATGAGTTCGGCCACAATTCGGTCCCGCTCCTCCCTGCGGCCGTTTTCGGCGTTGAAGTGGATGCCGGGGCCAATGGTCAACGTGCGGTGATACTTGTTTGCGTATACCGGATAAAACGTGGTGCATTGCCCGGTACGCTTATAATACTCAGCACCGATGGATGCAAAGCCGGAATAAAAATCCGATACGCCCCTTTGCTTATAGTCTTCCTCCCCGGGATTTTCCGGGAACAGCAGGATGTTGTCCTCATACTCCATGGCGTCCACCGTCAGACGCATGGTGTTGATGACCTCCCGCGCGGTTCCCCGGTATACGGGGATGGGGTCGAGCGATTGCAGTACATATAGGATGATGGGTGCAATAAGACGCGGCAGCTTTGCGCGAAGCTTTTCGGGCATTATGCGAAACACATTGTTGACCCCGTTTTGTAGCTGCGTGGCGATAATATCCCGATCCAACATGCTGGATATCACCCACGAGCGGAAGTAGAACGGCAGATGCAGGTTGGTTATTAACGGCCCGTAAATCTCCAGATGATTGCCCACAAACACGACGGGGCCATGTTCAACGTCCACATGCTCTTTGCCCGTGACACGGCAGGGCATCAGCGGCCGAACGATAGCGCGCAAAATATCGGGCGCGATGCGGCGGGATTGCTGAATGAGTTTCATCTGCAGACGTGTTTTGAGCGCGTCGTTTACATTGCCGGCGCGCTGCTGCGCCCGGTAATGGGCAAGCTTTTGCGCATAATCCTTGTTGAGCGGCTGCATCAGCGCATACAAAAGCGCAGCAAATATTCCCGCAATGGGCCAGAACTGCATGGAGCGCAGCAGGAATTGTATAACGGGCAGCTCATGCCATGGGCCCGTCCTGCCTTCCGAAACGAACGTCACGATGGTAAGCAGGAACACCAACAGCAGCGTGGAGAGTGTGAGGTTCCATTCCACCACCGCCTGCGTATTTTCGCGGTAGTCCTTCATCTCCGCAGGCTTCATATTGAGTTCCAGCACGGCCTGCATATCATACCCCATGGAGAGTATGATGGAGAGCATGCACGCCAAGCCCGCCCCCCAAAGCAGATAGGAAACGATGCGCATGACGCCGCGGAACCAATCAAAATATCCGCCCAGTATGGCAAATAGCAGCAGCGCCGCGCCTCCAACGAATACCGAAGGGTTGTTGAACCGCGCAAAGTCCCTGCGGCGAAGCAGTTTTAGCATGATGGCTGTCATGCCGCCAACCAGCACAAGCCATACTGCAAGATCCCAAAATAGCCCGAGCATGGTGCTGCCCGGGAGGATGCGCATCGAACAGATGTAGGTTAAAAGCGCAAGGTTCAAAGAAACGACCGCGCTCGATGTCATCCGGTTATAGATGCGATAGGAAGAAACCCCAAAAAGCCTGTCCGCCCCTTTAGAAAACTGCGCGGCTTTCTGCGGAGGTTCCACGACTTGGTACGCAAACAGGGCAACGCCTGTGGCCGCGACCATAGTCATAACCTGAAGGAATTCGTCCGAAGCAATCTGTTTTGCTGCCGTAATCCCCACCGCGGCGCTTAAAAGCACATGTGCAAGCAGAAGCAATATGGCGCGCAGCATGGGCCGCTTCTGTAGCCCCCGGGAAATGATGGCGGTAGCGCCCTGGCGGATAAGCAATAACACAATGAAAAAGAGCAGTACGTAGAACTTCATATGCCCAGTCAGCACCGGGTAAACAAGAAACAGGCTTGCGCATAAGAGCGCTGCAAGCAAAAACAGCGCGGCACCCCGGGCATGGATGGCCGCAGGAAGCCGCACACTGTTGTTTTTACTGAATATACGGATAAATACCACCAGAACCTGCCCGGCGAGGTAGAGCGCAGCCCCGAGGACCGCGTTTTTCAAAAGCTGCTCGCTCAGACAGCTTGCAATGTAGAGATGGAATGCATCGATCAGCTTATGAAACGCTACACCGCGCAGTGCCTTTATTTGCCCGCCCACTAACGCCTGTTCAGCCATCGTATTCCTTTGCGCGTTCGTCCCCGCGCAGCACACGAAGGACGCCTTCTGCCAAGGCGCGCAGTTCATCCTCCCCCGGATACACGCGCACGGGCGCGATCAGGCTCACACGGTTTTTAATGGCCCCGGTAAAACGGGTGCTGTATGCAAGCCCGCCCGTTAATACAATGGCGTCTACCCTGCCTTCGAGCACGGCGACCATCGCGCCAATTTCCTTGGAAACCTGATAGGCCATGGATTCAAGCACCAGCGCCGCGTAATCGTCCCCTTCTTTAATGAGGCGCTCGCACGCGCGCAAATCGTTGGTGCCAAGGTACGCGCCCATGCCGCCGCCGCGCGTGACGCGGTCGATGAGTTCCTTCTGTGTATACGCCCCGGAAAAGCACATACGGATCAGCGGCTCCGCAGGGATGCCTCCGGTGCGCTCGGGACTAAATGGGCCTTCGCCCGAAAGTCCATCGTTGACGTCGATCACGCGCCCGTACCGGTGTGCGCCCACTGTGATGCCCCCGCCCATGTGCGCGACGATCAGCCTGCAATCCTCATACTGGCGGCCCATCTCCTTTGCGCAGCGCCGCGCCACCGCCTTTTGGTTGAGCGCATGGAACACGCTGCGCCGCTCGATACCGGGCATGCCGGTCAGCTTGGCATAGGGGTCCATTTCATCCACCACCACGGGATCAACGACATATGCGTTTTTCCCCGCCTGTGCCGCAAGTTCCGCCGCAATGATCCCGCCCAGGGAAGACGCGTGGGTGGCGGCCGAGGAGTTGATAAGATCGTCAAGCATACGACCGTTGACAAAATATACGCCGCTGTCAATGGGTTCCACCAATCCGCCGCGGCCAACGATGGCGTCGAACATGGAAAGCTCGTATCCCATCGCCTGAAGCGCTTTTTCGATCAGCCCCCGGCGCATACCCTTCTGATCCACAATGGACTGGAATTTCTCCAATTCCCCTTTTGTATGCCGTACGATCTCCTCGTGCCGCATCGTCTCATTTTCAAATATCCCAATTTTGGTGGAAGTGGAACCGGGGTTGATCACAAGCAGGCGGTAGAGCTTCTGTTCACTCATAAGCGATCTCCTTTGCTTTGGCTATTCTTCGTGCAATGATCATTCTTTTTCCAGCGTGATCGCGCCCGTACGGGCGGAAGCGACTTCACCCTCGCTTCTGAGCGCTTCCAAAAACGCGTCGAGCGTCTTGGGCGTATCGGCAAGCTGCAGCAGCAGAACGCCGTTAACATCTTTAATCACCTGGGCCATAAACCGCTCCGCAACCGCTCGAACTGCAGCCGTATCCGCTGTGCGGGCCACGGCAAGCTCCCGGCAAATGCAGCGATCTTCATCAAACGCGCTCACATGCCGCACGCAAGCCAGCCGGGAAAGCCGGTGCAGTACGCTCGGAAGCGTCGCATCAAAGCACTGCAGCGCAAGCGTTATCCTTGATAGAGCCGGATCCGCGGTCTCCTCCGCGGCAAGGCTTTTGATGTTCCAGCCTTCCCTGCGGATCTGTGCCGTTACTCTGGTGAGCACGCCAAACTCATTGTCCACCGTAAGGGTAAGGATATGCGCTTCTCTTGCGGGCATGTTGCTCCTCCCTCATGCTGTATCTTTTGATTTCATTATACAACATCCTGCCATATGGAAAGAATATAAAATATCCGTTAAGACGGCCCTGCCTGATTTGACATACCTGCAGGAATGATAGTACAATCAGCGAAGAACCGCCCCGTAAAAAGGTGGAAAAGGTGAGGAAACATCAATGAAACGCATTATAATATCTGCCCTCTGCCTGCTGCTAGCGTTTGGTATCGTGGGCTGCGCCAAAGATCCGCGCGATACCGTGATCGCCACCGTCAACAAGAAGGATATCCTACAGCGCGATTTTGAAGCGCCCTTCAACATGTATTTGGCCCAGTACAGCCAGGTCGGGTACGATATGACAAAAGCCGAAAACGTTAAGGCGCTACAGGACATGGTATTCAATACGCTCGTTCGCTCCGAGGTCATTTACCAGCAGGCTGCTTCGCAGGGTATTGCGCTGACCGACGAGGAAAAGGTCAATCTCGCCAACGAAGCGCAGGCGCAGTACGACGCCCTGCGTTCTTCCTATGTGCAGGAGGCCCAGGCGGACGGCGCGGACAACGCGGAAGTTTTAGGCAACCAGAACTTTGAGGCTGCGTTGAAAGCGGAAGGCTTCACGGCACAATCCTTCCGGAGTGAGCTGGAGCAAGATATTCAAAAATCCGCAGTGACTGCCAAACTGGAGGAAAAAATAAAATCCGCTGTCACTCTCACAGAGGAAGATGCGAAAGCCCGCTATGAGACAGAATTAGGGGAGCAGCGTACGGCTTATACCAACGCCCCTGCCGCTTTCGAGACCGCGCAAAACGCTTACGAGGCGGGTACTGGTACCCTGCCGTTGTATGTACCCGAAGGATTTGTGCGCGTCAAGCATATTCTTGTTACGGACGAAGCCACAGCGAACGATTTGGTCAAGCGCATCGACGCGGGCGAGGATTTTGACGCGCTGATGGCGGAATATGGCGAAGACCCTGGCATGAAGGCGGAGCCCAATAAGTCCCTTGGCTACCTGCTTGGCGCAAATACCAGCTTTGTGCCTGAATTCAAGGCGGCGGCCCTGGTGCTTGTAAACGTAGGCGATCATTCCGCCCCCGTCAAGAGTCAGTTTGGCTACCACATTATCAAGTTGGTCGAGAAACTTCAAAGCGGTGAGCGGGCGTTTGAAACGATAAAGGGCGACTATATCGCCCGCACGCTTAAAATCCTCCAGCAGGAAGCATACCAGGCCGAGGTGGAGCGCTGGACCGAGGAAGCGGATATCGTCAGCTACATCGGTCGCATCCGTACCTTAGGCACCACTGCCGCCACAACTCCATAATCGGCTTACAAGGGGGCTTAAAGGATGCGGGAGCTTCAAATGGGCGTTTATCGGCTTTACGATGAAAGGTCCGGCCAAAGCTTTGTGGGTTGGAGCCGCAACCTTGCGGGTGCAAAAAAGCGCTTGCTGTTTGAATGCAAGCTCAACGCCTGCCCGTATGTTGCACTGCAGCAGGCATATACCCAATGCGGCGGCCTCTCCTTTGAGGTGCTTGAAACTTATAAACCCAACTTAGGCGCAACCGATGAAGAATTGGACGCGCACCTCGCTGCACTTTTGGTCCGTCATCAGCAAATTCATAACGCAACCCCCATCAAGTGACAACCTTTTTAGGACTTCAACATACTTCCCCCTGTGTGCGAATAAGTATTGTAAAAACGCGCAACGGGGGGAATTTTCATGTTACACAAAAAACGCTATGCGCCGGCGGTACTCGCGTTGTGCTTGCTGCTGGCATTGCTGCTGAGCGCCTGCTCAACCGACGTATTTGCCGAGAAGGAGCAGGAGCAGGCCGTGGATTCCGATGCTGGATTCCGCCGGACCGTACTTTATTTCCAAACCGACGATGGCCTGATGGTTCCTGTCATGAAACTGCTGCCGTGGGAGGAAGGCATTGGCCGCGCCGCCCTGAACCAGCTTGTGGATACGGAAGAGAACCAGATCTCTGCGGCTGCCATGGGCCTGAAGAACGTCGTACCGGAGGGGGTCACGTTCGTACTTTCTATTTCTGACGACCAAGTGGCCACCGTGAATATTAAGGACTTGCCGAAGCTGGAGAGCGCAGAAGCCGAGCAAGCGCTTGTTACCGCCGTGGTCAATACGCTTACGGAGTTCCCGTCCATAGACCAAGTGCAATTAAAATTTGACGGAAAAATCAAAAGCAAACTCTCCCACGGCACCCCGGTCAAGGACGTCATGCGCGCGCTGCCCCTCAACGAAGAACCACTGCCTGTAAGCTTCACCGATGAGGAAGCAGCATACCGCGTAACGCTTTTCTTCCCCAATCAATCCGGTAGCCTGCACGTGCCGGTCTCGCGTGCAGTGGCGCAGGAACCTGGGCTCGAAGTCGCCATACGGGAACTGGTTATGGGCCCTGTTGACCAGACGCTGCGCAGCTGTTTTCCGGAAGGAACGCAGGTGCTATCCGCCGCCATTGTGGATGATGTAGCCACCGTGAACTTCTCTAAGGAGTTCGCCGCCATTTCCGACACGCCTGATCTTGAGGAGCTTGCGCTGACCTGCATGCAGCTGACCGCGCAGCAATTCGGAGCCATTTCCTCGTTGCAGGTACAGGTGGACGGCAAGAACTTTGATGGCCCGGCGGTGGAGACCATGGCGATGCCTTCCTATGTAAACGAGTACCGGTAATACTTTAAAAAGCCAAACGCAAATGATATACACTGCGGCCCCGTGGCATCGCCAAGGGGCCGCAGTCTGCGCATTTTTTCTCTTTTTTCTCTGAATATACCGTGTTATACTAAGAAAAACCGCGCAGGGAGGTTCATTTCTTGTATACATGGGATAAATGGGATATCCGCTTTATGGACCTGTGCAAATCTATCGCCAACTGGTCGAGCTGCTATCAGGAAGGTCGGAAGATCGGCGCTATAATCGTAAAGAACAAGCGCATCCTGACCACGGGCTACAACGGCGCGCCGGCGGGCATTAAAAGCTGCGTGGAGCGCGGCGAATGCCTGCGGCGCAAAATGAACATCCCCTCAGGGACCCGGCATGAGCTATGCTACGCCATCCACGCGGAGCAGAACGCCATCATCCAGGCGGCGAAGCTTGGCATTTCCATCGAAGGGGCCACGCTGTACTGCACGCACCAACCTTGTGTCATCTGTGCAAAAATGATTGTGAACGCCGGTATCTCCCGCGTGGTATACGCGGAAGGGTACCCAGACGCGTTCTCACTGGAGATATTCGATCAGGCGCGCGTCAGCCTGGAACGCTTTGAAAAGCCGGAAGAAACGTTGGAGCCCGATCCCGCCTGACCCATTGCATGACAAAAAGCACCTTTTGGCTTCAATCCAAAAGGTGCTTTCATAATAGATCATAGCTTTACGTTACGCTTCCGGAATGTCTCCCACACCCTCCAGCACATACTTGGGGCGGTACGGGAACTTCACCAGCATATCCCGCGAGGTCACGCCGGACAGCACAAGCACCGTATCAATTTCCGCTTCCACGCCGGCCATGATATCCGTATCCATCCGGTCGCCCACGATGGCGGTATCGCCGGGCAGTGTCTGCAGTTGTCTTAACGCATGGCGCATCATAAGCGGGTTGGGCTTGCCCACAAAATAGGCGCTGACTCCCGTGGCAAGTTCGATGGGCGCGATAAGAGCCCGGCAGGCGGGGGCCAGGCCTTGTTCCGTAGGACCGGTAAGGTCGGAATTGCAGCCAATTAGGCGCGCACCCTTGTTGACAAGGTAAGTAGCGCGCTCGAGCATTTCATAATTGAGGCTGTAGCTCTCACCTACCACCACATAGTCCGGATTGACGCTGTTCATGGTGATGCCCACGTTATAAAGCGCGTTGATGAGCCCCGGCTGACCCAATACATAGGCGCTGCAGTCGGGGTATTGGCTGGCTAAAAAGCTCGCGGTGGCTAAAGCGCTCGTGTAAAAACAATCCGCATCCACGTCTATGCCCAGCCTCGCAAGCTTTTGCTGCAGTTCACGGGGGGTGTAGCCGCTGTTGTTGGTCAGGAATAAAAATTTCTTGTTCTTTTCCTTGAGCCATTCCACAAATTTGGGCACGCCGGGGAGCAGCCTGTCCCCATGATAGAGTACGCCGTCCATATCGCAGATATAAGCCTTCTTGTTACGCAAGATTTCCATGCAATACCCCTTGTATTGTTTTATTCTGTCCGCCTCCAGTATACCGCAACATGTTACTGCGGGCAAACAGTTTCCCATCCGTTGGGTTCGTCCTTCGCAAAAACCTTGTTTCAAACCGGAAATATGGAATTATACTATAAGTAACGAACCAATGCTGAAGGGAGTTTTTGATTATGGCATTGTACCAGACCACCGCACACTCTGTAAACGGGCGCAACGGCGTTGTTACCGTGGAAAACAGCAAGCTGATGTTTGAGCTTGCTTCCCCTATCGCCATGGGCGGAAAGACTGACGACGCGGTCAATCCGGAACAGCTTTTCGCAGCCGGATATGCCGCATGTTTTGGCGGTGCGCTTCACCATGTCATCCGTGTGCGCAAGCTGCGCGTTCCCCTGCCGGAAGTCAAGCTCACGGTAGGTCTTGATATCGTAGATGGCGGACATGTCCTTTCGGCCGAAATCACCGGCCTCTTTAAGGATCTGGATCAGGCCACTGCGGACGATATCATGCGGGAAGCCCACACCGTCTGCCCGTATTCCAAAGCGACAATGGGCAATATCCCCGTAACGCTTAAAGCGGAGATTTTATAATAACGTCTTATAAAGCGGCTTGCCGCTTTTTCGATAAAAGGATGGGCTCCGTATACGGAGCCCATCCTTTAAACATGCAAGTATCTGTTCTCAAATATCACCGTCTAGGCGGCACAGAAAGCATGGCTGTTCTTCAATCGAGTTGATCCAACCGTGAATGTATTGCGATTGTTTTATGTACTGCGCATTGACGCGCAGGGTTTCCGCGTGATACGATAAGGACAAGTTTTATAGGGTTCCGCGGGGCAACCTGGCCTGGTCCGAGATAAAACGCACGGGAAACCGTGTTCACGGAAGGATAAAAGCCTGGGAGAATTTCTCCCGGGCTTTTTATTTTGTTTAAGAAGGGTTGGACTGAAGAATGAAATGGTTGTACTTGGTGATCGCGGGGGTATTCGAAACATGCTGGGCTGTCAGCCTCAAGCACACGGAGGGATTTACTAGGCTCTGGCCCAGCGTCATTACAGTTGCGGGCATGGCGGCGAGCTTCTATTTCCTTTCACTCGCGCTCAAAGACCTTCCCTTGGGCACCGCATACGCGATCTGGACGGGAATCGGAACCATTGGCACGTTGATACTGGGAGCGGTCATTTTTAGGGAATCTGTTACACTGCCGCAAATCCTTTGCGTAGCGCTCATTGCGGCAGGTATTATAGGCCTAAAATAAACTGCGCACAAACACCCCCGGGGCTCCGCCTTGCGGAGCCCAGCTCTTGCTTAATCCATTATAGAGGCATCGTCAATTTGACATGAGTCTGCTGCATGCCCTGCTTTCGGTAAAACGCGTGGGCGCGTTGCCGTACCTTGTTGCTGGCAACTTCAAGGCGTATGCAGCCGTTCTCCTTTGCTAGCTGCACTGCCGCTTCCAGCAGGCGCGCGCCGATCCCCCGGGAGCGTAGATC
>JAEZIE010000203.1 GCA_023416175.1 Bacillota bacterium | reverse complement strand
TGCCTTGCGCTGCTGCTTGTATGCACAACCATGCCCGCACGGGCGGCGGTGTATTCTACGGATGTGCGCGTACGCATTTCGCTTGGAAAGAAGCAGACCATTTCCTTTACGCCCGTAGGCGAATTTACCTTAAAAGAAGCCCCCGACCTTGCCGTTGGCAATGACGAGCTGCAGGTCTCGGCCGCGGGCGGGCGCATTTCCTTGCAGATTGGCGGAAAAACTGTCACCGCCGCTTCGCTTACGCTTTTATGCGGCAACTATGGCGAACGGACGGACTATATTCGCCTAAAAAATTCCGAGTACGGTACCTGTACTTACCTTGGCAATATGACATTTGACGTATATGAGGGTGCGGTACGTGCCATCAACACGCTGCCGATCGAGCAATATTTATACGGCGTCGTGCCTCATGAAATGAGTAACCTATTTCCCGTTGACGCATTGAAGGCACAGGCGGTCTGCGCGCGTGGATATGCTGTGGCGAGGTGCTCCAGATACACAATCCGCGCGTATGATTTACTGGATACCTCGCAAGATCAGGTATACCGGGGCTATGCCAGTAGAAATACGCGGGCGATCGCTGCGGTAGACGCAACACGCGGCGAAGTACTCACCTATAACGGAGAGATCATTGAGGCGTATTATTCCGCCTCAAACGGCGGGCAGACTGAAAAAACGGGCAACGTATGGGAAAACGACCTGCCCTATTATATCCACGCGGACGACCCGTTCGATATCCTCAACGCCTCCAGCATAGAGGAAAAATCCTTCATTCCCGAAACGTTTACCGAAAAGACCGTAAAGCTTATGGATCCTTTTGTGCTGCTTGCGCTGGAACGCGCGGCATACGAGGCGGCGGAGCGGGAGGTATCCCTGCTTGCGACGGTTGAGGTCACACCCAAAAGCCCCAGCTATGATCAGCCGAGCCGCAGCTATAATGAGGCGGATGTAACGTTTATGGTAGGCTATGAAGAGGACGGGCAACACAAGACCGGGCAGCTCACCGTGACCCTTACGCTTGAGAAACTAAAATTCGGCAGCTTCGAAAACACCCTGGGCCGTATCGGGGCAAGGAAGACATCCCTCAGGATGCGTGGCGCGGAACGGGGAACCTATCGCACTGGCGGCGAGAAATATGCCGGCTGGTATTTGACCGAGCGGCGCTACGGCCACGGCGTGGGTCTTTCTCAGCGCGGGGCGCAGGAGCGGGCGCGAGCGGGCCAGCCATATACTGATATTCTTTCGTTCTATTTCCAAAACACAACTCTCATCACCGTCGGCACATATGAAAGCGCGCCGAGCATCCGCAGCGATGCCTATCAGGTACGCGAGTGGGGTATAAGCGGCATTTCTCCCGGAGCATCCGCGGATGTCCTGCTTCAAAAGCTCTCCTCCGAGGGCAAACTCAGCGTGGTCAGCGCGAAAGGCGCTACGGCCACCGGCAGCGTGTGTACGGGTTCCTTCGTACGCGTTACCTATGACGAAGGCACGGCATTTTTTGACCTGCCCATCGTATTATTCGGCGACCTTGACGGCAACGGCAAAATAGCAGAAAGCGACGTTTTCGCGCTGCAAGGTCACCTCGCCCACGAAACGCCGCTTACCGGTGCCCGCCTGAGCGCGGCAGACGTCAACCATGATGGCGATGTAGACAATTTGGATCTATTGCTGCTGATCCGGGCCATAAATGGCGATGCAAGGATATCGCAGGGAGGCGGAACAAAATGAAATGCTTCATCAGGGATAAAAAGGCTTTTGCGTTGGCGCTGGCGTTGCTGTTTTTGCTGCTGCCCGCTGTGGCGTACGCATCGGTAACCATCAGCACGGTGGCGGACCAAACCAATGTTCAGCCGGGTGATACCGTAGAAGTCACCATCACCGTAAACGGCAAGGGCATGGCGATCGCGGAAGGCTTTTTCACTTATGATCCTGCCGTGCTGACCTATGCCCAAAGCGAGGGCGGCGCGTCCGATGGGTTTTTGAACATGGTATCCGCCCAAAAGGGCGGTTCCGACACCCTGACCGCGCGCATACGTTTCACAGCGGCGGGCGCAGGCAGCACGAAAATAGAAGCTTCCATCGAAAAAGTGCTGGGCTATGACGGCAAGGAACAGGAAGGCGCGTCGGCCAGCGTATCCGTTTCGATATCCGCGCCCGCGCCCACGCCCCCGCCCACACCGCTCGATTATGCCGCCAAGGGCGTGCTGGCGCAAAACGTGAAGAATGCTTCCGAAAGCATGTATATCTGGCGCTCTCTTGAGAACGTGACGGTACCTTCGGGCTATTCCGTAACCGCACTGGCATACCATGGGGAAACGGTGGCCGTGGCCAAAGTGGAAGACAGCGACGCACCAACCTTACTATATCTTTCAAATGCTGTGGGCGATGCAGGCGGTTACTATATTTTTGATGTCGCGGCGGATACATTGTACCCTTACCAAACGGTATCCTCTGTATCCAAATCCTATATCCTGCTTGAGCCGGACGGCAGCGTGGCGCTTCCGGAAGGGTTCTTGGAAACAACGCTGATGATCGGCGAAAAAGAGTACGCGGCGTGGAAATCTCAGGATGCGCAGGGCGAGATTTACCTTCTGTATGCGCGCAATCCCGATGGTGAGGTCGGCTATTATGTATACAACGCCGAGGATGAATCCCTGCAGCGCTACGCTGTGATGCCAGCGCGGCCCGTGCAGCCTTCGCCGCCTCCCGATGTGCAAATAACCCCCGCGCCGGAGCAGGCCGATACCCCCCCCATACCAAAGCAGGCGAATGAAATCGCCCTTAGCCGCACGGCATTTTACTTGTTATGCGGTAGCGCGGCGGTGCTGCTGATCGCCGTCGTGGCGCTGCTCATCGCCCGCTTTTCCGAAAAGAAACGTCGTAGGGCCGGGCGGGAGTATACTTATAATCAAGAAGCTGGACAATAACGTCATTGTTTTTTCAGGGAATGGCTTAGTCCTTGCAACTATATGATGGGTCAAAACCATATAGCAAGACAGTATTATTTCTGGTACCCATGCCAAAGCGCTCTCACTCAAATGAAACGGAATGTCTGGACCGTTATGACGCCCGAGCACCGCGAATATGTACCAAGGAATTTGATAAGTGAGCTTAAAGCCTATGATCAGACTTTCTGCAAAACGACTGATAGGTATGGTACTGCTTACATGTACAGTCATATCGTTTTTGGGGTGTGGTCTCATAAGAGTTCCTGAGGATGTGGCATACATGGCTGAAGCCGATATCGTCAACATGGATGAATCGTTAAAATACAGCCCGGCGACCAAGTGCTCATGTTGAGCACCGTGAGTTACGAGTTTGATGGCGCGTATATGTCCGTCTGGGCGCGGCGGAGTGACAGCGGAGATAGTGCATAGTAGATATCATGCGAAGTTTGGATGATCGCTTGGGTTATGGATAATCGAAGGCCACAGAGGAGTTAATGGCAAACTGGCCTTATAGTTGACTATCTTCCTTGATACCCTTTATTAGGATCTTAAAATGCGCCTGAGATTGTGCCCTCAAATCAAAATCCGGATAACGGATACACCACTCATAGGTCAGCCCACGAATGGCCAGGATTAAATGATTCGCCAGTTCTTCCAATGCCAGCGCGGTGACAAATTCCTTTTTTTGAATTCCTATATCTAGCACATCCATTATCGTTCTATAAAGCATCCGATTGTAGCTTACAGCAGTTCCAGAATACGAAATATTCGACAGCTGTGTCCTGTAGAGTATTTTCATTCTTTCCAGCCCGATTGTATCAATGATTACATCAATTATTTTCTCAACAAGCCCCAGGAGAATATCCGCTGCCGGCATGTTAGAAGAAAAGGTATCAATATATGCCTGGTAGTCCATGTCAACCTTCTCAACATAATCTGAAATCAAGGACTCAAGCAGGCTGTCCTTTGATTCGAAATGCACATAAAAAGTACCTTTGGAGAGTCCGGCTTCTTCAACAATTTTATCCACGCTCACATGATCAAACCCGTATTGCGTAAACAGCGTGTCGGCAACGGCATACAAGTGCCTTTTTGTTTCGAGCGCCCTTTCTTTTCGTGACCTGCTGTCTTCTTTATGCATAACCATGCTCCTTGATTTTATACGCAAACATAGATATAATGACCATAGTCATTGACTATAGTCATAAATTGCATCCATTAGTTTTTATTATAGTGTTTCTAATATTTCTTTGCAATAGCCACTGGTAGAACGGAGCGGGCGCGCTGGAGTGGCAGTCTGCGCTCCTGAAATAAACGCTTCATCCAAAGCATGCCTGTACAGCGCGCGGCACGCAAAACTCAGGATAAACGAAAGGGCAGGTATTATGAAAACAAAAATGGTTGTCGGCTTGCTGCTGATGGC
>JAEZIE010000165.1 GCA_023416175.1 Bacillota bacterium | reverse complement strand
GCCACGCGGACCGAAACCGTATCGCCGAGCCGGTAAACCCGCCCGTGGCTGCGGCCTACCATACGATAGCCCTTTTCATCGAAGACGTAATAATCGTCATCAAGCGTGCTGGCGCGAACCAGCCCTTCTACCGTATTGCCCAGCTCGACGAAAAAACCGAAGGAAACCACACCTGCTATTACGCCGGCAAAACTTTCGCCAATGCGTCCCTTCATGTATTCGCACTTCTTCAAATCATCCACGGCGCGCTCGGCCTCCATGGCAACACGCTCCCGGCGGCTTGTATGTTCCGCAATCTCATGCATCGAACTGTTGAGTTTGTGTACCTGTTTCTCATTGAGTTCGCCGTGCAGCATCATTTTAATGATGCGGTGGCCGATCAGATCAGGATACCGGCGTATGGGAGAGGTAAAGTGGCAATAGCGCTCCGCCGCAAGGCCGAAGTGCCCCAGGCAGAGTTCGGCATAGCGTGCCTTCTGCATGGCCCGCAAAACCACCTTACTGACCACGTTCTCTTCCGGCGTGCCATGCGCAAGGTCCAATACCTTCTGGATGGCACGCGGCTGTACATCCTTGATGTTACGGATGCCATAGCCGAGTGTCTGTAAAAACGCGTTGAGCTCCTGTAACTTTTCCTTATCCGGCGCTTCATGCACACGGTAGAGGAAGGGCGCTTTGAGATCGTACATATGCTGTGCTACGGTCTCGTTTGCAAGCAGCATGCACTCTTCAATGATGCGGTTGGCTATGCCGCGTTCCGATTTTTCAATGCCTGTGGGCCTGCCCTTGGAGTCTAATTTGATGCTGGCTTCCGCCACATCAAAATCGATGCTCCCACGCTTGACCCTGCGCGCGTTTAACACGCCGCAGAGCGTTTCAAGCTCCCGCAGCATGGGCACGATCTCCGCATACTTTTTCTGTTGGACGGCATCCCCCTGCAAAAGTTTCGTGATGTCGTCATATACCAGACGGTACTTGGAGCGGATAACGGTCTCCGCAAGCCGGTGGCGCAATACCTTGCCCGCGCCGTCTATTTCCATAAAACAGGAGAGCGTCAGACGGTCTACGTTGGGGTTTAAAGAGCAGATACCGTTACTTAGCTCCTCAGGCAGCATGGGGATGACGCGATCTATCAGGTACACGCTGGTGCCGCGTTGCAGGGCGTCCCGGTCGAGGGCACTTCCCTCTTTTACATAGTGCGAAACATCCGCAATGTGAACGCCCAGGTACAGGTTGCCGTTACTAAGCCGTTCAAGGCTGATGGCGTCGTCAAAGTCCTTGGCGTCGGCACCGTCTATGGTGAATATCATTTTCTCGGTCAGGTTTTCGCGGGTGATAAACTCATCCGCCGCGACTTCCTTGCTGGTCTGCTTTGCCTGGCGCGCCGCGCTTTTGGAAAATGTCTCCGGCAATTGAAACTGGCGGATGATGGAAAGCACGTCGGTTCCCGCGTCATCCTTGTTGCCAAGTATCTCCGTAACTGCGCCCAGCATCGGCCGCCTGCCGTCCGGGTATTCGAGTATTTCCGCAACGACCTTGTCGCCCGGCTTTGCCTTCATGGTCCGATCCCGCGGGATAAAAAGGTCAATGGATACGCGCGTTTCATCCGGCACCACATAGCCGCTCATGCGGGCGTCCTGCTCAAACGTACCCACGATCTGTGTGAATGCGCGCTGGGCTATGAGCGCCACCTCCGCCTCCGGCGAGCCGTTTCGGCTAAATTGATCCGTATAGCGTACCCATACGGTATCCCCGTGCATGGCGCCGTGCATGGCATCGGCTGGTACAAATGCGTCCTGCCCGCCACCTTGCGGCACAAAAAAGCCGAAGCCCCTTGAGTGCCCCTGCATCCTACCCGCCGTAAGCCCGGTGTGCTCGGGCAGGGCAAGCTTGCGTTTTCTGGTGAGCAGGATACGGTTCTTTTGCAAAAGCTCCGTTACCGCGGCCTGCGCAGCCTCTTTTTCTTCCTGAAATTGTTCCATCAGCGCTTCGGGGGAAAGGGGTTTGCCCGCCGCCGTCAGCGCTTGTATAATTTGTTCGTGCATAATCCTTATACTACTTTCTTATTGCTGCTGCTGTTGCAGCATGCTGTTTTTATCGTACCCGTTATTGCCCCGCTTCAACCCATCAACGGTACAATCGGGCAAAATGAAAAAACGCCACGCAGCATGCGTGCCGTTTTCCACATTCCAATTATTTGGTGCCGTAAGCGTTATGCCGACGGCAACGCCACCATGAGAATTGCGAGAACGCCCATTGCGATGGCGAGTATCTTGGTAAGCTTCTGGAGCTTTGCTTCCTTGGTTGCGGCCTTGCCTTTCAAAGAAAGGGATGAGCTTTCGCCGCCGAATGCCGCGCCAAGACCAGAGGTCTTCGCCTGCTGCATCAGCACCACAACGATGAGCACCACAGAAACTATGAGCAAAATGATGGTAATGATCAAACGCGGGACATCCATCAAAACATACCTCCATCCATGACTGCAGACACCATTCTACCACGCCGGACAGGCCAGCGCAAGCAAAACTTACAGAATATACGGAA
>JAEZIE010000078.1 GCA_023416175.1 Bacillota bacterium | reverse complement strand
TGCGGAGGCCAATGGCGCGGATATTCTGACCGTTGAGGGCCTGGCGGGCGATGAGGGCTTGCATCCTCTGCAGCAGGCGTTTATCGAACACAGCGCGGTGCAGTGCGGGTTCTGCATTCCGGGCATTCTGATGGCGGCAAAGGCCATGCTGGATAAACATCCGGACCCTTCTGAACAAGATGTATTGGAGGCGCTGGGTGGGCATTTATGCCGTTGCGGCGGATACTCCGCTATGAGCCAGGCGGTGAAGGTCGCCGCAAAAGTACTTGGACAGGATGAAGGGAAGCGCCGACAGGGGTAAAGCGCGATACTATGCCCAAAATTGCCGTGAAACGGCGTTTGGAGATATATCTTCATCAAAATCTGTTACTGAAGGAAGTTAGGGGAGGATAACAAGATGAAAAAATGGGCAAGGATTGGGATTGCGCTGTTTGTATGCGCAGCGACGGTTCTCGGGCTGACGGGGTGCGGGGCAAGCGTCAGCGGGGGCGCATCTGGAGAGATCAAGATTGGCCTGATATTCTCCAAGACTGGCGCTACGGCAATTACCGAGGAGTGCATGTACAATGCCGCCATGATGGCTATCGACGAAGTGAACGAGGCGGGCGGCGTAAAGGGCAAGAAACTGGTTCCTGTATTCGAGGATTATTCCACCGATCCGGCCAAGGCCGCCGACAAAATGAAAAAGCTGATCATGCAGGACCAAGTCGTGGCTACGGTAGGCCTCTACACCTCCGCGAGCCGTGTTGCGGCACGGCCCATTGTGGAACAGAACAACGGCATCCTGGTATATCCCACCTTCTATGAAGGCGAAGATCCTTCCCCGAACCTCATCTATACCGGCAGCGTACTCAACCAGCAAAACGACCTGTTTGTACCTTGGCTGATGGACAATGTCGGCAAAAAGTTCTTCTTCCTGGGTTCAGAGACTGTATATGTATCGCTGATTCACGCACAGGCCGTTGAAGTGGTAAAGGCGAATGGCGGCGAGATTGTTGGCAATGAGATTGTTCCTTCCGGAAACTCCGATTTTGCTTCCGTCATTGCGAAAATTAATGAAGCCGATCCGGACGTTATCTATGCCAACCTGAATGGTGACAGCACTGTGGCTTTCTACAAGCAGTATAAGAGTTATGGCTTTGATGCTGCGACAATGCCCATCGCAAGTACCATTACCGATGAAGCCTCGGTTGCTGCCATCGGCGATGCGGCGGTAGGACATTACTCCTGCTTCAATTATTTCAACACCATTGAGAGCGAAGCGAACAAAACCTTTGTGGACAACTATGAAAAGAAATTTGGCAACCGCGATGTGACTGCGGTGGGCGAGGCCAGTTATGACTCGGTCAAGCTACTTGCTATGGCACTTGAAAAGGCTGCAGATTTTAAACCCGAGACCATTTTGGCAGCATTCAAGGGCCTGGAAATGGATGCACCTCAGGGACATATCAAGATAGACGAGAATAGCCACCATCTCTGGTGCCGCGGCCGCATCGCGCAGGTGGCTCCCGATGGTTCGTTCAAAGTTGTCTATGAATCCCCCGACCTGATCGAACCCAAGCCCTAAGCCGATTTGAATAGGCTTTAAGGCGCTGTTCAGAGCACGACAGCCCTGCCGTGCTCTGAACTCCTATTTTTAAAAGGGGGTAGTCCCATATGTTCGCATTATTGCTGGCCAACGGCGTCAATTCTTCCGCCTTGTTTTTGCTGACCGCGCTGGGGCTTGTCATCATCATGGGCCATATGAAGGTGGTGAACCTCGCCCACGGGGAATTGATTATGGTTGGCGCCTATGTGGCCTATTACACAAGTACGGTGTTGGGGTTGCCCTATTATTTTTCCATCATAGGGGCTTTTCTGATAACGGGCCTTCTGGGGGCCGGCATCGAGCGGCTGGTTATCCGCCGGCTTTATGGCAAAACGGCGGAAACTCTGCTGGCTACCTACGCGCTTTCACTGGTTATACAACAGGCCGTGCGGTTTATCAGCGGCCCGGAGCTGAAATATGTCAATATACCGGTAAGCGGCACGTTGGAAATTGAAGGCGTTCCCATCCCCTATTACAACATGGTCATTTTGCTGGTTGCTGCGCTTGCGCTGTTTTTTACATGGCTGCTCATCCATAAAACCACGCTGGGCAAACAAATCCGCGCCATTACCGAGAACCGGTCTATGACGGGCTGCCTGGGTATCAATACCCAGCGCATCGATACCATCACGTTTACCTATGGAACCGCGCTTGCCGGGCTATCCGGGGCCATGCTCGCTCCCATACGTACGGTTTCGCCGTTTATGGGGGTACAGTACCTGACCGACGCATTTTTGAATGTTGTAATCGGCGGTGTGGATTCGCTGTTCGGCACGGCGTTTTCTGCAGGGTTGATCGGCGAATCGGTTACCATACTAGGCGGGTATTGGAACGATGTCGGCGCCAAGATATTGGTATTTTTGATTATTATCATACTGATCCGCTTTAAGCCTGAGGGGCTGTTTGCAAAGGAGAAAAGGTGAGGCAGGCTTGCGGAGCATATGTTTCTTGTACAGCTAAAAAGTGAGGGGGGCGGGCTGCCAATGCTGGTCAAAAAGCTCAAGTCTTTACCGGTCAACCGCTATATCGATGGTGTAGCGTTCCTGTTTCTGGTGATTTTTCCTTTGCTGTTCTCTCCGTTCCGCACGGAATTGATGAGCAAAGTCCTGGTTTATATTATATTCGCCATCTCCCTTGACTTATTGTGGGGGTATACGGGCCTTATGAGCATGGGGCACGCCGTGCTGTTTGGCGCAGGCGGTTATATGGTGGCGCTCTCTTATACATTTCTCAAAGGGCTGCCGTGGTATATGCAGCAGGCAGGGCTCGAACAGATACCCGCGCTATTTACGCCGCTTCTGAGCCCGATTGGAGCATTTTTGCTTGCGCTTATCGTACCTGGGTTGATTGCGGCCTTTCTTGGGACATTCATATTTTCCAGCAAGATTAGCGGCGTGTTCTTTTCCCTCATTACGCTGGCGCTTGCGCAGATATTCGAGTTGTTCGTTACCAACCAACATGCCTATACCAATGGCAGCAACGGGTTGGGGGGGTTGGAACGCTCACTGCTGGGCAGTGCCCCGCTTTCGCTCAATGTGCTCTATTACATACTGCTGGGGGTTGTGCTGCTTGTATATCTGTTCTGTATCTGGCTGACCCACACCCGTTTTGGTACGGTTTTGCAGGCAATCCGGGAGAACGAACCGCGTTTGACTTTTCTGGGATATAAGCCCAACCGCTTCAAGATCGCGGTATATGTGGTTTCAGGCGTGCTGGCTGGGCTGGCGGGCGTTCTTTATGTTCCTACAAACGGTTTTATTTCCCCTACGGAGGTGGGCCTTACCCTTTGTACTCTGCTCCTTGTATGGGTGGCGATTGGTGGCCGAGGCAACCTGACAGGCGCTATTGTAGGCACCATACTCATCAACTGGACGCAAACACTGCTTTCCGAGCAGATCTCGGATTATTGGATGCTGATTATGGGCGTTGTGGTACTGATCTTTGTATTCTTCATGCCCAACGGGCTGATTGGCAAGCTCATCAATATTCAATATTTACGCGGCGACGCCAGGCGTAAAAATGCATCCATGGAACAAAAGGAGGTGTGCTGATGGCCGCGCCAATTTTAAAGGTAACCGGGCTATACGTGGATTTTAATAAGTTTCAGGCCGTCAGCAACATGAACCTTACGCTGGAAGAGTGCGAGCTTCGGGTGATCATAGGACCCAACGGGGCCGGAAAAACCACGTTGATGGACATGATAACCGGCAAAACCAAACCCACGCAGGGCAGCATTGTTTTTGACGGGTGCGATATCACTGGGAAAGGCCCCAGCGAGATTTCACAAAAGTATCGGATCGGGCGAAAGTTCCAGGGCCCCAACCTGTTTGAAAACATGACCGCTTACCAAAACGTGGAGGTCGCGCTGTACGGTTATTCCTCCATACCGCAAACGGTGTTTTTCCGCCGGACCCGGCAGATCGCGGAGCGCGTATGTGATATATTGCACCAGGTTGGCTTGTATGAAGAGCGCATGGTAATGGCTTGCTCCCTTTCCCATGGTCAGCGGCAATGGCTCGAAATGGGCATGGTGATGGCACAGGACCCAAAGCTTATCATACTTGATGAACCGACAGCGGGTATGACTGCGGAGGAAACCGCAAAAACAGGCCGCATGATACAGGCCCTTGCGGCCGATCACACAGTCATCGTGGTGGAACACGATATGGAGTTCGTCAAGCAAATCAGCAATCTCATTACGGTCATGCATCAGGGTACCTTGCTGGCCGAGGGAACATACGAGGAAATAGAGCAAAACCCCGAGGTAGCCCGCGTGTATTTAAAGGGCGAGGAGGAGAAAATCGAATGCTGAAGGCAGAGGGCCTGATGGTCAACTATGGCAAAAGCAAAATCATTACCAGCGTTTCTTTTGAGGCCGGAACCAAGGCGCGTATTGCAATATTGGGGCGCAACGGCGTAGGAAAGACGACGCTTCTCAAAAGCCTGATCGGGGTGCTGCCGCTTGAGGCGGGGATGATCGAGTTCGAAGGAAGGAACATCAGCAAAATGCCACCCTATCTGCGCTCCCGAGCGGGAATAGGATATGTACCGCAGGGCAGAGAGATATTATCCAACCTCACCGTAAAGGATAATCTGGAGCTGGGCATGCTTGGGCATGAAGGGATCAACTGCGCAAAGCAGATGAAAAAGGTGCTGGAGTATTTTCCTTCGCTCAATGTCCATCTGGAGCGCAAAGGTGGGGTACTTTCGGGCGGGCTCCAGCAGCAGCTTGCCATCGCACGGTGCCTGATGGCGTCGCCCAGTGTCATGCTGCTTGATGAACCCACCGAGGGGATACAGCCCAATATCGTGGCAGAAATCGCCGATATCCTGATTTCTATTTCCGAGGAAATGTCTATCACCACCATTGTGGTGGAGCAGAACCTGAAGTTTGCAAGAAAACTGGCTGACAGTTATCTGATGATGCAAAAAGGGCAGATCGTGGCCAGAGGAAAGACTTGTGAGCTTACCGAGGAGATCGCCAAGCATTATTTGGCTGTGTAACGGAAATAGTTCTATAGATTCAGGAAGGCCGCCCAGCAAGGCGGCCTTTCTCGTTACTGCAATTTAAAGGTTATGGACAATTAGCCCACATCTTTCAGAAGAATATTGTTCTCCAAATGGATATGCGTATGCAGATCCTCTATTAAGGCTGGAAGCAGCGTATATACCCGTTCGTAACTCAGGCACGCATCGGAGGGAACTTCAAAGCCCCTGGTCACCCTTACAAGATCCTCAAGAATTTTCCCGGCGGCCTCGTGTTCTCCAATGATTTCGGCAGACAGGCTCCTGATTTGTTCTTGCGCCCCTTCCTGACTAAGCGCGGGGAAAAGCAACGTTTCCTCCTTAATCAGGTGCTGTTCCAATTCGGTCTTCAATCTTCCGAATAGCTGATATACTTCAAACAGCTCCCCATGATTTTTACCGTGAGCGCGCAGCACTGCAAGCAGCAAGGCATCAATTTCCGGGAGAGCATCCCGCAAATATGCGTGATGCGTATCCTCGATATACGTGGAAAGAACAGCCTGACTCATGTTGGAAAAGTCCTTGCGTTCTACAGTTTCTTTTCTGGTCTTTTCCTTTTCCACCAGTTCATAAAACTGATCCGGGCTTACGCCCTTTTCAGCGAGCGCTTCCGTCAGCGGCTTTTTGCCGCCGCAGCAGAAGTCTATTTCAAGCTTTCGAAAAACGTGCAGCGCTTCCGGTATAGATGCCGCAACAGTGCCAACCGTTTGATTGTTGATCATTGTAATTCCTCCTCATAGCTGTTTTTGATGTTGTCTTCATTCTAACAGCGGGTGAGAAGGATATCTGTGATTGTAATCAAATTATTGAAAGGTAGGGAAAAAACCCGCAGAATTCTTTATCGCTTCCTGGTCAAGCAATAGAATGCTTTTGTTGCTGACGGACCGGATAATGCCCTCGTTTTCCATCTGACCGAGCTTCCTGCTGACCGTTTCGCGGGCAATGCCAAGGTAATTTGCCATGCCCTCTCGGCTGAGCGGCAGGCGGATTAGCGTCCCCTCCGGTACCATCTGTCCATATTTAGAAGCCAGCTCCAGGAGCAGCGCGCTGATACGCGCCTCGATGCTGCGTACGCCGATACTCTGCAGAGAGTTCTCCATCCGCGCAATGCGTTCCTCAAGCTCTTCGATAATTTTAACCGCGATCTCCGGATAAGATCGCAGCAGGTCATGAAAGCGTTCCTTTGTCAGCGAACAGGTTTTAACCGGTTCCAGTGCTTCCGCTGCATAAGCGGTTCTCTGCCTGCCAAAGAGGTTGCGTTCGCCGAAAAAATCCCCTTCAGAAAACACGTACAGAATCTGTTCCCTGCCATCGGGGGTAAGCTTATATGCCTTAATGCTTCCCTCGTTGACAATTATAAGGGCATCGGGGGCGTTTTCCTCGGAAAAAAGCGTTTCACCTTTTGCATATTCCTGGTGCCGAATCATACGCGAAATATGGAGGAGGTCCTCCCTGTTCAAGGAAGAAAAGACAGGAACCTTCAGCACGCAGAGCCCTTCACAGCAACTACATTCCGGCAATCATGATCCCTCCTTTCGGATTTATGGGGCCAGCGAGAATACCATTTGGTAGCAGTATTTGAATTATCTTATCATCATTAAAGGCTGAAGTCATCCTGCTATTCAAGCTTCCAGGATTCCAGAGTTGGTTTATCGGATGGGCCAAATCTTGGACTGTGTTGACCAATCAGCTCTCCCGCTTTATTACAGGTATTCATATAAATCTTGCCAACTTCTTGACACGCCGCAGGTCTATATTGACACTGCCTTAATTTTTATTTTGTTATACTCCAACCGTAAGCAGGAAAACCCTGCGGAAAACTGTAAAACGGAGTGATTTTATGGACTGGGTCGGAACGGTGATTTGGGGGATTGTCATTCTTCTTACAGTGCTGTGCGTCATCCAATGGTGGGCGAACATACGCCGCCGCTGAAAGCCGACAGGCTGCGGGGGATAGCCTTACAAAGGGGCAAAGAATAGGCATACGGTTCCCCGCCTGAATGGTTGGGACTTGACGTTTGCAGCATAGTGACGTGTTGGGAGTATACAAATGGAAGTTGTTTTGATGGTATCGGGTGTCATTTGCATCGCCTTGCTTGGATACCTCTTTTATGTGCTGTTTTGGGGTGAAAAACTGTGAGTATGAACATTCTGCAGGACGTGCTTTTCATCGCTCTTTTAGTAGGGCTGTCGGTTCCGCTTGGAATCTATATGTACCGGGTGCTGGCCGGGGAAAAGGTTTTTTTGACCCGCGTATTGTACCCTGTGGAAAAAGGGATTTACCGGCTGATGGGCGTCAAGGAAAATGAGGAGATGGGGGCAAAAAGATATACCTTCTCGGTGCTGCTGTTCAGTTTGATCAGCCTTATTTTCCTGTGGGCGCTGCAGATGCTTCAGGGCATCTTGCCGTTTAACCCGGAAAACATGCAGGCAACAAGCTGGCACTTAGCGTTCAGCACTTCCGCCAGCTTTGTGAGTAACACCAACTGGCAGGCATATTCGGGGGAGAGCACGCTCTCCTACCTGACACAGTTTCTTGGGCTGACCGTGCAGAACTTCGTTTCCGCAGCAGCGGGCATCGCTGTGCTGTTTGCGCTGATGAGAGGGTTCGTATTCAAGCAAAAAAGCACGCTGGGAAGTTTTTGGGTTGATCTTGTCAGGACGACGCTTTATATTTTGATTCCGCTGTCCTTTGTGGTGGCAGTGCTGTTGGTTTCGCAGGGCGTCGTGCAGACGCTTGCTCCTTACCGTGAAGTTGTTACATTAGAGGGCGGGCTCGTACAGGTATTGCCATTGGGGCCTGCTGCCAGCCAGGTCGCCATCAAGCAGCTGGGGACAAACGGCGGCGGATTCTTTGGCATGAACTCTGCATACCCGTTTGAAAATTCCACGCCGCTCTCTAACCTAACACAAACGCTCTCCATCCTGTTGATTCCGGCAGCGCTCTGCGTTTCCTTTGGCAAAGCGGTAAATGACGCAAAGCAGGGGCGCTCCATCTATGGGGCAATGATGATTTTGTTCGTCCTATGCCTTTTCGGCGTAACGGCCAGCGAGCAATACCTTGCCCCAACCTACGCAGGCGTAACCGCTGCGGGGAATATGGAAGGGAAGGAAGTCATACACGGCGTGGGGGCATCCTCCCTCTGGGCCACGGTTACCACTGCCGCGTCCAATGGCTCCGTCAACGCCATGCATGACAGCTTTACGCCGTTTGGGGGCATGATTCCCATGTTTTTAATGCAGCTTGGGGAAATTGTATTTGGCGGGGTAGGCAGCGGGCTATACGGCATGCTTGCGTTCGTATTGCTTACCGTATTCATTGCCGGGCTAATGGTCGGCCGGACGCCGGAATACCTGGGTAAGAAGGTGGAAGCGTTTGATATGAAGATGGTTTGCATTATCGTGCTCGTACCTCCGCTTTTGACCATTCTTGGCACGGCCCTTGCCGTGATGAATCCGGATGCGCCGGGTTGGCTAACAAATTCCGGCGCGCACGGATTTTCGGAGATTCTGTATGCGTATTCGTCAATGGCCAACAACAATGGCAGCGCGTTTGGCGGATTTACCGCAAATACGGTATTTAC